>NZ_JARAMH010000050.1:0-1418 GCF_029524215.1 Kocuria oceani
GGTCAAGCCCCTCAGAGTGGTGTAGCGATCTTTCATGTAGGGGTCAGGCGGTGAGGGCTGTCAGGGGGTCGGTGGTCACCTCGCTTCCGGTGTTCGCGACGGTGGTGAGCCGGCAGCGGGTGAGGACCTCGAGGCCCAGGTAGCGGCGGCCTTCGGCCCACTCGTCGGTCTGCTCGGCCAGCACGGCCCCCACCAGGCGGACGATGGCTTGCCGGTTGGGGAAGATCCCGACCGCGTCCGTGCGGCGCCGGATCTCCCGGTTCAGCCGCTCGGCGGGGTTGTTGGACCAGATCTGGGCCCAGACGTCCTTGGGGAAGTTCGTGAACGCGAGGATGTCCTCACGGGCATCGGCCAGGTGCTCAGCCACCGCCGGCAGCTTCTCGGCGACGTAGTCCAGCAACCGGTCGAACTGGGCGTTCACGGCTGTGGCGTCGGGTTGGTCGTAGACGCTGTGCAGCATGGCTTTGACGGCCGGCCACATGGACTTCGGGCAGATCGACATGAGGTTCGCCGCGTAGTGGGTGCGGCACCTCTGCCAGGACGCCCCGGGCAGGTTCGCCGCGATCGCGTCCTTGAGCCCGGCGTGGGCGTCACTGGTAACCAGGCGGACCCCGCCCAGGCCCCGGGCCACCAGGTCGGCGAAGAACTCGTTCCAGGCCGCCCCGGTCTCGGCCGTGGCCACCCGCATCCCGAGGACCTCCCGGTGGCCGTCGCCGTTGACCCCGGTGGCCAGGAGCACGACCGCGTTGACCACCCGCCCGCCCTCGCGGACCTTCATGGTCAGTGCGTCGGCGGCCACGAACGTGAAGGGACCGGCCTGATCCAGGGGCCGGTGGCGGAAGGACTCCACGTGCTCGTCGAGGTCACCGGCCATCCGTGAGACCTGGGACTTCGACAGGGAGTTGATGCCCAGGGTCTTCACCAGCTTGTCCATCCGGCGGGTCGAGACCCCAGCGAGGTAGCAGTCGGCGACCACGGTGATCAGCGCGGACTCGGCCCGCTTGCGCCGCTCCAGCAGCCAATCCGGGAAGTAGGTGCCGGCGCGCAGCTTCGGCACGGCGACGTCGATCGTGCCCACGCGGGTGTCGAGGTCGCGGTGCCGGTAGCCGTTGCGCTGGGTCACCCGCTCGGGAGCAGGTCTGCCCCACTCGGCCCCGACCACTGCGTCCGCGTCGGCGGAGAGCAGCGCGTTGATCACCGTCTGCAGCAGACTGCGCATCAGATCCGGGGAGGCTTCGGACAGGGCTTCACCGAGCAGGCCGGTGGGGTCGACAATGTGAGGAGCGGTCATCGTGATGATGTCCTTTCGAGGGTGCTGTGAGAGGTGAACTCGAAAGATCTCACGGTGGCCGCGCCCTCGTCCGCAACGACGAACTCGGCCACCGAGCGTTACACCATCATGCGGGGCTCAACTGAGC
>NZ_JARAMH010000051.1:0-1125 GCF_029524215.1 Kocuria oceani
CCCGGCTCGGCTACCTTCCTGCGTCACACCTGTTAATACGCTTACCTCCCCGGTTCAGGTCCCACGCTCCCCGCCACCAGGCACCGGCTAGGCCGGCACCACGGTGCGGTTCGGGTGGTTAGTGTCCCCGGTTCGATAGGGGCGGTTCTTCGCCGGTACGGGAATATCAACCCGTTGTCCATCGACTACGCCTGTCGGCCTCGCCTTAGGTCCCGACTGACCCAGGGCAGATTAGCTTGACCCTGGAACCCTTGATCATCCGGCGGACGGGTTTCTCACCCGTCATTCGCTACTCATGCCTGCATTCTCACTCGTGTGGGCTCCACCACTGGGTCACCCCGCAGCTTCACTGCCCACACGACGCTCCCCTACCCATCGCACCACCTGAACCAGGCACAAGGCCCGGCTGGGTATCGTTGGTGCAATGCCACAACTTCGGCGGTGTACTTGAGCCCCGCTACATTGTCGGCGCGGAATCACTTGACCAGTGAGCTATTACGCACTCTTTCAAGGGTGGCTGCTTCTAAGCCAACCTCCTGGTTGTCTGAGCAACTCCACATCCTTTCCCACTTAGCACACGCTTAGGGGCCTTAGTTGGTGGTCTGGGCTGTTTCCCTCTCGACTATGAAGCTTATCCCCCACAGTCTCACTGCTACGCTCTCACTTACCGGCATTCGGAGTTTGGCTGACGTCAGTAACCTTGTAGGGCCCATCGGCCATCCAGTAGCTCTACCTCCGGCAAGAAACACGTAACGCTGCACCTAAATGCATTTCGGGGAGAACCAGCTATCACGAAGTTTGATTGGCCTTTCACCCCTACCCACAGCTCATCCCCTCCATTTTCAACTGAAGTGGGTTCGGTCCTCCACGCGCTCTTACACGCGCTTCAACCTGGCCATGGGTAGATCACTTCGCTTCGGGTCTAGATCACGCCACTCACTCGCCCTGTTCAGACTCGCTTTCGCTACGGATACCCCTCACGGGTTAACCTCGCGACGTAACACTAACTCGCAGGCTCATTCTTCAAAAGGCACGCCGTCACCTGTTAGGGCTCCGACGGATTGTAGGCACACGGTTTCAGGTACTATTTCACTCCCCTCCCGGGGTACTTTTCACCTTTCCCTC
>NZ_JARAMH010000052.1:0-944 GCF_029524215.1 Kocuria oceani
GGGTCGTCCACCTCGACCTTCGTGCCGTGGCGCCAGGTCGTGTACACGTTCCAGAAGAACGGGATCATCGACACGCCCAACAACATCGCCCCGATGGTGGAGATCTGGTTCATCCAGGTGAAGTCGTCCTCCGGCAGGTAGTCCGCGTAGCGGCGCGGCATCCCCGAGACCCCCAGCCAGTGCTGGATCAGGAAGGTCATGTGGAAGCCCAGGAACAGCAGCCAGAAGTGGATCTTGCCGATCCGCTCGTTGAGCATCTTGCCGGTGAACTTCGGCCACCAGAAGTAGAACCCGGCGAACATGCCGAAGACCACGGTGCCGAAGAGCACGTAGTGGAAGTGGGCGACCACGAAATAGGAGTCGTTGAGATGGAAGTCCAGTGGCGGGGACGCGAGGATCACCCCGGTCAGACCACCGAAGAGGAACGTGAACATGAAGCCCAGCACCCACAGCATCGGGGTCTCGAAGGTGATCGAGCCCTGCCACATGGTGCCGATCCAGTTGAAGAACTTCACCCCGGTGGGAACGGCGATCATCATGGTCATGAACGCGAAGAAGCTCAAGAACACCGTACCGGTGACGTACATGTGGTGAGCCCACACCGTCACCGACAGCGCGGCGATGGCGATCGTGGCGAACACCAAGCCCTTGTAGCCGAACAGCGGCTTGCGGGAGAACACCGGGATGATCTCGGAGACGATGCCGAAGAACGGCAGGGCGAGGATGTAGACCTCGGGGTGGCCGAAGAACCAGAACAGGTTTTGCCACAGCACCGGCCCACCGTTGGCGGGGTCGAAAATATTGCCACCGAGGGTGCGGTCCATGCCCAGCGCGAACAGCGCGGCAGTGAGTGGGGGGAAAGCCATGATCACCAGCAGCGAGGTGATGAGCACGTTCCAGGTGAACAGGCCCATCCGCCACACGGTCATGCCCGGGGCGCGCAT
>NZ_JARAMH010000053.1:0-907 GCF_029524215.1 Kocuria oceani
CCGAGCCGTGCGATCTCCGGAACCGGGCAGGTGTGGAACGTGGCCAGGACCTTCTCAGCGAGCCTGCGGCCCTCGGCGAGGTCGGCAGCCCTGTAGGCAGCCCTGAGGTCCTGGGCGCACTGCCAGGCAAGGTAGACCTCTTCGTGAGCCGGATCGGCACGAACGGCGTTGGTGACCCGGTTGGCCTGACGGTCGGTGAGGTGCTCGGCTCCGGCCCGCAGGGTGCGCTGAATCCCGTACAGCGGATCGCCCTTACGGCCTCGCCGGCCCATGGTTTGCTGCTGGATACGGCGGCGGACCTCGTCCACGGCCTGGGTTCCGAGCTTGACGACGTGAAAGGCATCCAGCACGGCCACGGCGTCCTCGAGCTGGTCCTCGATCGCACCCCTGTATCCGGCGAAGGGGTCCAGGGCGGCGACCCGCACCCCGGCCCGGAACGACTCGGAGCGTTCGGCCAGCCAATCGGCGTAGGCCTTCTTCGACCGGCCCGGCACCAGGTCCAGCAGCCGGGCCCGTACCTTGCCCGTGGCATCCCGGGAGAGGTCGACCATCCCGGTCAACTCCTTCGGGCCCCGCTTCCGGGGATCGACGTGATGCCAGATGTGCTCATCGACCCCCAGGGAGTCCACGGCCTCGAAGCGGGACTGATCGGCGGCCATCCGTTCCAACTCGGGCCTGATCGCGCCCCAAACGGCCCGCCACGCGGTGCCGAACTGCCGGGCCAGGCCGGCGATGGTGGCGTGCTCCCGACGCAGTTGGCCGATCGCCCAGGCCACGGCGCGGGTGGTGATCGTCCCTCGCTCGGCCACCAGCTCCGGGACCTGCTCGACGAACATCCCGCGCGGGCACTCCGGCTCTGGGCACCGCCAGGTACGTTGCCGCCACCGCAGCCGCACCGGGACGGCAC
>NZ_JARAMH010000054.1:0-888 GCF_029524215.1 Kocuria oceani
TTGGTCTTGATGCTCAGCTCGGCGCAGGCCTGGGCCCAGGCATGGGAGCGGTAGCAGGACCCGTTGTCCGAGAGCACCCGCTCCACGGTGACGCCCTGGTCGGCGAACCACGCCCTGGCTCGGCGCAGCACCCCGATCGCGGTGGCAGCCTTCTCATCGGTGCAGATCTCCGCGTACGCCATCCGGGAGTGGTCATCGATCACGGTATGCACGAAGGCGGTCCCGATCAGGGGGCCACGTACTGGGCCTTTGCGGCGTTGAGTATCGGTGGTGGCGCGGTTGCGGTCGCCTTGCTGCTTACCGAGGTAGCGCCAGCCACCTCCGTCGGGGATGTTGCCGAACTTGGTGACGTCGACGTGGATCAGTGATCCGGGATGGTCGTGTTCGTAGCGGCGCAGAGGTTCGCCGGTGACCCGGTCGATGCGGGAGAGCCGGTTGATCCGGCAGCGCACCAGCACCGCATGCACGGTCGAGGCCGGCATTCCGAGTCGGCCGGCGATCTGCACTGGGCCCAGCCGGTGTCGCCACCGCAGGGCCACGATCCTCCGGACCACCCCGGGGGCGGTCTTGGTCGGGCTGGTGCGCGGGCGAGAGCTGCGATCAGCCATCCCGGCTTGGCCTTCGGCCCGGTAGCGGTCGGCCCATTTCTTGGCCGTGCGGGCAGAGACCATGAACATCTTGGCCGCCGCGGCGTAGGTCCACTGATCCTCGACGATCAGCCGGGCCAGGCGTAGGCGTGTACGAGGGGTCAGGACGGCGTTAACGTGGGACATGAAGGCCTCCGGTGGGTGAAGCGGTGAACTAGACAGCTCCACTTCACTACCGGAGGCCTTCCCGTGTCAGCCCGACTCACCGCCTTGCGGCGGGACAACCTCCCTGGACATCACA
>NZ_JARAMH010000055.1:0-875 GCF_029524215.1 Kocuria oceani
TGAACCGTCTCGGCTTCTCTGCCGTCTTCATACGGGCTGCGCCGCCGGCTGGGGCGCAGTGATCTGATCGTAGTGGGCGGCCTCGAACTCGGCAGGCGGGACGTTGCCGAGGCTGGAGTGCAGCCTGCGGGTGTTGTACCAGTCCACCCAGGCCATCGTGGCGTACTCGACGTCGCTGACAGTTTTCAGTGGTGCCTTCACGAACGGGCCCGGGCGGATGCACTCGGTCTTGTAGAGGCCGATGATCGACTCCATGAGGCAGTTGTCGTAGGCGTCCCCGACCGAACCGATCGACGGCGCCATCCCCTCCAGGGCCAGATGCTCGGTGAAGCGCAGCGCCGTGTACTGGGACCCGGCGTCGTGGTGATGGATCAGCCCGTCCGGCAGCACCAGGCCCTGACGGGTCCGGTCCCACCGGCCCATTCGCAGGCAGGTGAGCACCAGATCCGTCGTGCGGGTCGTGGCCGCGTTCCAGGACACGATGCGCTGAGCGAAGACATCGACGATAAAGGCGACGTAGACGAACCCGGCCCACGTGCGCACGTACGTGAAGTCGGCGACCCACACGGTGTTCGGGGCCGCGGCGGTGAAGTTGCGGTTGAGCAGATCCGCCGCCCGCGTCCCATCCTTGGCCGGGATCGTGGTGCGCACCCGCCGGCCTCGGACCACCCCGGCCAGCCCGAGCGAGCGCATCAGCCGGTCCACCGTGCAGTGGGCCACCGCCAGCCCACACCGGCGCAGGTAGGCGGTCATCTTCCGCCGGCCGTAGAGGCCCTCCGGGGTGCCCACGGTGGCCAGCAGCGCATCCATCACCACCGCGTCGCTGACCGTGCGCGCGGCAGACTGCCGACCGGGCTGCTTCCAGGAGCGGTAGG
>NZ_JARAMH010000056.1:0-848 GCF_029524215.1 Kocuria oceani
GTACAACTGGCGTAATCATGGCCCTTCGGGGCCATTGTTTCTCTGTGGAGGAGTCCATGACGAAAGATGAACTGATTGCCCGTCTCCGCTCGCTGGGTGAACAACTGAACCGTGATGTCAGCCTGACGGGGACGAAAGAAGAACTGGCGCTCCGTGTGGCAGAGCTGAAAGAGGAGCTTGATGACACGGATGAAACTGCCGGTCAGGACACCCCTCTCAGCCGGGAAAATGTGCTGACCGGACATGAAAATGAGGTGGGATCAGCGCAGCCGGATACCGTGATTCTGGATACGTCTGAACTGGTCACGGTCGTGGCACTGGTGAAGCTGCATACTGATGCACTTCACGCCACGCGGGATGAACCTGTGGCATTTGTGCTGCCGGGAACGGCGTTTCGTGTCTCTGCCGGTGTGGCAGCCGAAATGACAGAGCGCGGCCTGGCCAGAATGCAATAACGGGAGGCGCTGTGGCTGATTTCGATAACCTGTTCGATGCTGCCATTGCCCGCGCCGATGAAACGATACGCGGGTACATGGGAACGTCAGCCACCATTACATCCGGTGAGCAGTCAGGTGCGGTGATACGTGGTGTTTTTGATGACCCTGAAAATATCAGCTATGCCGGACAGGGCGTGCGCGTTGAAGGCTCCAGCCCGTCCCTGTTTGTCCGGACTGATGAGGTGCGGCAGCTGCGGCGTGGAGACACGCTGACCATCGGTGAGGAAAATTTCTGGGTAGATCGGGTTTCGCCGGATGATGGCGGAAGTTGTCATCTCTGGCTTGGACGGGGCGTACCGCCTGCCGTTAACCGTCGCCGCTGAAAGGGGGATGTATGGCCATAAAAGGTCT
>NZ_JARAMH010000057.1:0-827 GCF_029524215.1 Kocuria oceani
CGCATGGTGGGGGGTGGAAAGGGTTTTACTGGTTTTGGATGGGCTCACGGCCTATCAGCTTGTTGGTGGGGTAATGGCTCACCAAGGCGACGACGGGTAGCCGGCCTGAGAGGGTGACCGGCCACACTGGGACTGAGACACGGCCCAGACTCCTACGGGAGGCAGCAGTGGGGAATATTGCACAATGGGCGGAAGCCTGATGCAGCGACGCCGCGTGAGGGATGACGGCCTTCGGGTTGTAAACCTCTTTCAGCAGGGAAGAAGCCACAAGTGACGGTACCTGCAGAAGAAGCGCCGGCTAACTACGTGCCAGCAGCCGCGGTAATACGTAGGGCGCAAGCGTTGTCCGGAATTATTGGGCGTAAAGAGCTCGTAGGCGGTCTGTCGCGTCTGCTGTGAAAGCCCGGGGCTCAACCCCGGGTCTGCAGTGGGTACGGGCAGACTAGAGTGCAGTAGGGGAGACTGGAATTCCTGGTGTAGCGGTGAAATGCGCAGATATCAGGAGGAACACCGATGGCGAAGGCAGGTCTCTGGGCTGTTACTGACGCTGAGGAGCGAAAGCATGGGGAGCGAACAGGATTAGATACCCTGGTAGTCCATGCCGTAAACGTTGGGCACTAGGTGTGGGGGACATTCCACGTTCTCCGCGCCGTAGCTAACGCATTAAGTGCCCCGCCTGGGGAGTACGGCCGCAAGGCTAAAACTCAAAGGAATTGACGGGGGCCCGCACAAGCGGCGGAGCATGCGGATTAATTCGATGCAACGCGAAGAACCTTACCAAGGCTTGACATTCACCGGACCGCACTGGAGACAGTGCTTCCCTTCGG
>NZ_JARAMH010000058.1:0-795 GCF_029524215.1 Kocuria oceani
ACTACACCGTGGAGGAGACCTCCCTGGAGGCGATGCCGGAGGCGCCGCTGAAGATCATGATGAACGTCGGCACCCCCGAGCAGGCCTTCGCCTTCGCCCAGCTGCCCCACCACGGGGTGGGCCTGGCGAGGCTGGAGTTCATCATCAACCGGCAGATCGGCATCCACCCCCTGGCGCTGCTGGCCCTGGAGCGCGACGAGGCGAGCCTGCCGGTGGAGCTGGCCGGACAGATCCGGGAGCGGATCGCCGCCTACGACGGGCCGCGGCAGTACTACGTGCAGCGCCTGGCCGAGGGCATCGCCACGATCGCGGCGGCCTTCGCCCCCGAACCGGTGATCATCCGGCTGTCGGACTTCAAGTCCAACGAATACGCCAACCTGCTCGGCGGCCCGATCTTCGAGCCGGAGGAGGAGAACCCCATGATCGGGTTCCGCGGCGCCTCCCGCTACCTCTCCCCCGCCTTCCGGGCGGCCTTCGAGCTCGAGTGCGCAGCGGTGCGGCACGCGCGCACCGCCATGGGGCTGACCAACATCAAGCTCATGGTCCCGTTCGTGCGCACCCTCGCCGAGGCCCAGGGCGTGGTGGAGCTGCTGGCCGCCAACGGACTGGCGCGCGGGGAGGACGGCCTGGAGATCGTCATGATGTGCGAGCTGCCGGCCAACGCGCTGCTGGCCGAGGCGTTCCTGGAGCACTTCGACGGGTTCTCCATCGGCTCCAACGACCTCACCCAGCTCACCCTGGGCCTGGACCGCGACTCCGCCCTGGTCGCCTCCTCCTTCGACGAGCGCGACCCGG
>NZ_JARAMH010000059.1:0-725 GCF_029524215.1 Kocuria oceani
TCCACCTACGTGGACGAGGCCGTCTTCCGCGCCGAGCAGGAACGCATCTTCGAGCAGATGTGGTTCTGCGCCGTGCGCGCCGGTGACCTCGACAAGCCCGGGGCCTACCGCACCGTGCAGATCGGCCGGGAATCGATCATCATCACCCGCAACCGCAAGCACGGCATCCGCGCCTTCTACAACATCTGCCGCCACCGCGGCGTGAAACTGTGCATGGAGGAGACCGGCGAAGCCAACCGCTCCTTCCAGTGCCCCTACCACGCCTGGACCTACGACTTCGACGGCAAGCTCATCGCCGCCCCCAACCTCACCAAGATGCCCGACATCGACCGCCAGGAATACGGACTGGTCACCATCCCGGTGCGCGAGTACCTCGGCTACGTCTGGGTCTGCCTGGCCGAGAACCCCCCCTCCTTCGAGGACGACGTGATGGGCGACATCGAAGAACGCCTCGGCGACACCCAGGCCATCGAGGGCTACGACATCGCCAACCTCGCCCTGGGCCGACGCATCACCTACGACGTGAAGGCCAACTGGAAGCTCATCATCGAGAACTTCATGGAGTGCTACCACTGCGCCACCATCCACCCCGAACTCACCGAGGTCCTGCCCGAGTTCGCCGACGGACTCGCCGCCCAGTACTTCGTCGGCCACGGCGCCGAGTTCGGCGAGAACGTCGCCGGCTTCACCGTCGACGGCTCCGAAGGCCTCGACAAGCTCCCCGG
>NZ_JARAMH010000006.1:0-248685 GCF_029524215.1 Kocuria oceani
ACCCTCTCAGGCCGGCTACCCGTCGTCGCCTTGGTGAGCCATTACCCCACCAACAAGCTGATAGGCCGTGAGCCCATCCAAAACCAGTAAAACCCTTTCCACCCCCCACCATGCGGCAGGAAGTAGTATCCAGTATTAGACCCGGTTTCCCAGGCTTATCCCAGAGTCAAGGGCAGGTTACTCACGTATTACTCACCCGTTCGCCACTAATCACCCCCGCAAGCGGGAGATCATCGTTCGACTTGCATGTGTTAAGCACGCCGCCAGCGTTCGTCCTGAGCCAGGATCAAACTCTCCGTCAAAAAAACAGAAAAACAAACCCACCCACCCCGACAACACAGGGCCGGCGAGCGATCCAGGCCGAAAAAGACCACCCACACCCCACGGAGGCGGGACACAGGCAATCCATCAACCAAACAAAACATTTGGTATCAACAAACATGGCACACTATTGAGTTCTCAAACAACAGACCAAGAACCAGGACCCCCAAGGCCCCGAAACTCGTGAGTGGAATCTTATCCGTGCCTCCCGGTCCCGGAACCAGTGTTCCCAGCCTGAGGAAGCTCATCCATCCTACGCGGCTCGTCTTCGGAGTGTCAACTTCACGCTGGCCCCCGACCGGTCCCGTTCGGACGATCGTTCCCGCATGAACTTGACTCGGCACTCGGCCGGGCTGCTCTTTGCGGGACTGTCGCCGGCAGGCCTCTCGGCCCCGCCTGACGACTCGATGAACATTACACCCCCGTCCGGGGCGCCGCAAACGCGGTTCGCAGACGGGGCGCCGGCTGCGGACGGCCGTGGGTCAGGGGCGCACGGTCACCGCGGCGAGGTGCTTCTTGCCCCGGCGGAGGAGGGCCCAGCGTCCGTGCAGGAGCTGGTCCGGGGCCAGCTCGGCGTCCTCACCGACGACCTTCTCGTTGTTGACGTAGGCCCCGCCCTCCTTGAGGGTGCGGCGTGCGGCGGACCTCGACTCGGACAGGCCGGTGGCCACCAGCAGGTCGGCCACCTGCAGCCGGCCGGCCTCCACGCTGGCCCCGGGCAGCTCGCGCGCCACCGACTCCAGGGTGCCGGCGTCCAGCTGGCCCAGCTCACCGCGGCCGAAGACCGCAGCCGAGGCCGCGATCGCCTTCTCGGTCGCCTCGACCCCGTGCACCAGCGAGTTGACCTCCCAGGCCAGCACCTTCTGGGCCTCGCGCCGGTAGGGCTCCTCCTCGGTCCGGCGGGCCAGCTCCTCGATCTCCGCGCGGGACTTGAAGGTGAAGACCTTCAGCCGGTCCACCACGTCGGCGTCGGCGGTGTTGAGCCAGAACTGGTAGAAGGCGTACGGCGAGGTGAGCTCCGGGTCCAGCCACACCGCGTTGCCCTCGGACTTCCCGAACTTGGTGCCGTCCGAGTTGGTGATCAGCGGCGTCCCGATCGCGTGGACCGCCGCGCCCTCGACTTTGCGGATCAGCTCGGTGCCGGCGGTGAGGTTGCCCCACTGGTCGGAGCCGCCGGTCTGCAGGGTGCAGCCGTGCTCGCGGTGGAGGTTGAGGTAGTCCAGGCCCTGCAGGATCTGGTAGCTGAACTCGGTGTAGGAGATGCCCTCGTCCGAGTTCAGCCGCTTGGCGACGATCTCCTTCTTGATCATCGTGCCCACCCGGAAGTGCTTGCCGATGTCGCGCAGGAAGTCGATGGCCGACAGCTGGGAGGTCCAGTCGAGGTTGTTGACCATCACCGCCCGGTTCTCCCCCTCGAAGGAGAGGAATCGCTCGACCTGCCCGCGCAGCAGGTCCACCCACTGCGCCACGGTCTCCTTGGAGTTCAGGACCCGCTCGGACGTTTGCCGGGGATCGCCGATCAGCCCGGTGGACCCGCCCACCAGCCCGATCGGGTGGTGCCCGGCCAGCTGGAGCCGGCGCATGAGGAGCAGCTGGACCAGGTGGCCCAGGTGCAGGGACGCGGCGGTGGGGTCGAACCCGCAGTAATAGGTGACCTTCTCCTCCGACAGCGACTTCTCGAGCGCGGACTCGTCGGTGGACACGTGCACCAGGCCGCGCCACTGCAGCTCCTGCCAGATGTTGGCGAAGGCCGGGTCGTTGTGCTGGGAGTTCAGATCAATTGCGTTCGACACGGATTCCAAGGTACCAGGGCGCGGACGGGCATCCCGTCCGCGCCCTGTCCCCGGTCCGGGCTCAGAAGCGGTCGAGACCGGCGGGCAGCCCGGCGGCCGTGACGATGCGCAGGCGCTGGGTGGGGCGGGTCATGGCCACGTACAGGTTGCCGACCCCGCCGCCGACCTCGTCCAGCAGGGCCTGCGGCTCCAGCAGCACGACCGAGTCGAACTCCAGGCCCTTCGCGTCCCAGGCGGAGAGCACCACGACCTGCCGGTCCAGGCGGCGCACCCCGGCGCCGACCAGTCCGGGCATCTCCTCGGCCAGGGCGGCGCCGATCTCGGGCACGCGGTCCTCGGGCACGATCACGGCCACGAGTCCCCCGTTGACGAGCTCGAGCTCGGACCGGACGTGGTCGAGCACGGTCCCGACCACCTCGGCGGGGCCGACCCGGCTGACGAGCGGCGGCTCGCCCTCGCGCACGGCCCGCGGCGCGGAGATGTCCAGGCCGGCGGCGCGGGCGACGTCGACGGCGGCCTCCGCGATCGCGGCCGGCGTGCGGTAGTTCACCGTGAGCTCGTCGAGGACGAAGCGCTCCCCCACGAACGGCTCGAGGGCGTCCCCCCAGCTGTGCGCCGCGGTGGCCGAGCCGGCCTGGGCGATGTCCCCGACCACGGTGAAGGACTTCATGGGGCACCGGCGCATCAGCACCCGCCACTGCATCGGGGACAGCTCCTGCGCCTCGTCGACGACGACGTGCCCGTAGGCCCACGTGCGGTCGGCGGTGGCCGCCTCGGCCGCGGTCATGCGGTGCTGGCTCGCGGCGTTGAAGTCCGTCAGCTGGGAGGCGGTGACGATGCCGTCGGCGCCGACGTCCTCGAGGCTCTGGTGCATGTTCTGCAGCGCACGCTCGGCGTTGTCCGTGGCTTTGCGCTGCTCGCGCTCCGACTCGGCCCGCCGGCGCACCCCGGCCTGCTCGAGGTCGCCCAGCAGCTCGGCGGCCTCGTCCAGCAGCGGCACGTCGGCCACCGTGAACGGGCTGCCGGCCGGGCGCAGCAGCGCCTCGACCTGGGCGGGGTCCAGGTGCGGGGCCGCCGACTCGAGGTAGTGCCGCTTGCTGAACAGCTGGTCGACCAGCGTCTGCGGGGACAGCGGCATCCACGCGAGGTTCAGGGCGATCCGCACGTCCCGGGCCTGCCGGATGTCCTCCGCGAGGTAGGAGCGGTCCATCACGTTGCCGCTGGTGGTGTTGAGGTGCTCGCCGAGCTGCTCGGTGAGCTCGCGCAGCACGATCTTCACGAAGGTGTTGCGCGCCTCGTTGTGCGGCTTGCCCGTGGCGCGGGCCCGGTCCCGGGCACGCTTGACGGTGCGCGGGGTCAGCGTCACCCGGTGCGTGTCGACGCGCAGCACCTGCGCCTGGGCGGGGACCTTCTGCCGGTCGCGCACGGCACGGGCGATGACGTCGGCCATGTCCAGGCCCGACTTCAGCCGGGCGGTCCGGGGGTCCCGCTCCGGGACGGCGGCGACGCCCGGGAACAGCTCGGCCAGCGAGGACATGACCACGCCGGTCTCCCCCAGCGCGGGCAGCACGCGCTCGATGTACCAGAGGAACGACGACGACGGGCCCACGATGAGCACCCCGGCCTTGCGCAGCCGCTCCCGGTGCTCGTAGAGCAGGTACGCGGCCCGGTGCAGCGCCACGGCGGTCTTGCCCGTGCCGGGCCCGCCCTGGACGACCCGCACGCCCGGCAGCGGGGCGCGGATGATCTTGTCCTGCTCGGCCTGGATCGTGGCGACGATGTCGGACATCCGCCCGGTGCGCTTCTGGTTCAGGGCCGCGAGCAGGGCGCCCTCCCCGTGGAGCACGCCCTCGTCGTCGAGCATCTCCGGGTCCAGCACGTCGTCCTCCAGGGCGGCGACGTCGCGGCCCTCCAGGATCAGGTGCCGGCGCCGGCGGATGCCCATGTGGTTCTGCGCGGTCGCCTGGTAGAAGGCGGCGGCCTCCCGGGCACGCCAGTCGACCATGAGCCGCTGGTGGTCCTGGGTGGCCAGGCCGATGCGCCCGACGTAGCGGCGGTCGCCCTCGTGCGTGTCCAGCCGGCCGAAGACGAGCCGGTGGTCGACGGCCTCCAGCTGGGCGAGGCGGTCCTCGTAGTGGGAGGCGAAGGCGTCGCGCTCCGCACGGTTCTGGTGGTTGCCGGCCGACTCGCTGCGGCGCACGGCCGCGAGCTCCGCCGTCTTCTCGGCCCGCAGCTCGTCGAGCCGGTCGTAGAGCATCGCGACGTACGCGCGCTCGACAGCAAGTTGCTCGGCCGCCATCGTGGCGACAGTCTCTGCCATGGGTGGACACCTCGTTCCGGATCGAACAGACCATCGATTCTACCGGTACGCCCTGCGATCCCACGCTCGCGCCGCCGCAGGTTGCGTAACGGGAGCAACGCCGGGGACGACACTACCGGTCAGACGCGGTACAGGGCCCGGACACGGTGGCCGCCGAGGCGGCTCCGGCCCCGCAGGTCCGTGAGCTCCATGACCAGTCCGAACCCGGCGACGTGCAGGCCGGCCCGGTGCAGCAGCTGGGCGGTGGCGCCGAGGGTGCCGCCGGTGGCCAGGATGTCGTCCAGCACGAGCACCCGGGCGCCGCGGGGCACGTCGTCCGTGTGGATCTCCAGCACCGCCGAGCCGTACTCGAGGACGTACTCCTCGCGGAAGGTCTCGCGGGGCAGCTTCCCGGCCTTGCGCACCGGGATCAGACCCACGCCGGCGGCGTAGGCCACGGCCCCGGCCATGAGGAAGCCGCGCGCCTCGATCCCGGCCACGTAGTCGAACTGGCCGCGGAACGCGTCGACCAGGGCGTCGATGGTCCGCCGGAAGCCGGCGGCGTCCGCGAACAGGGGCGTGAGGTCCCGGAAGAGGACCCCCGGTTCCGGGTAGTCGGGGATCTTCACGCACAGGCGCTCGATCATCTGCTCAACGGATTCGCTCACGCACGTCATGCTAGCGGTCCCGCGCGTCCGCCGAGCCCGGCCGCCGGACTCAGCGGCGCCGGCGCGGGACGGCGGCACGGTACGGGGAGACGGAGGGCTCCCCCGGGATCCACCAGCGCCAGGGGAACTCGGGAGTTCCCCCCGGCCCGGACACGCCGGTGCGCGGGCCCGAGGCCACCGGCGGCTGCTGCCCACCCTCGGGCGGGACCAGGAAGAAGCCGGCCGCGGCGGGGTCCCCGGCCGCGAGCGCGGCGCCGTCGTGGCCGAGGTCGATCCCCAGCGCCTTGGCCAGGTTGCCGGGACCGCGGGCCAGTCCGGCGTCGGGCACGGGGCTCGACCGGCCCCGGGCGCGGCGGGCGCGGGCCAGCTCGGCGCCCTCCACGACCTCACCGGCCCGCACCAGGCATCCGCCCGCCGCGCCCTCGGGCCGGCAGACGAGGTTGACCGCGTGGTGCATGCCGTAGGTGAAGTACACGTAGACGTGGCCCGGCGGGCCGAACATCGAGGCGTTGCGCGCGGTGCGGCCGCCCCAGGTGTGCGCGCCGGGGTCCGGCAGGTCGGACCCGGCCGGCCCGCCGTAGGCCTCGATCTCCGTGATCCGCACGACCACGGCGCCGTCCTCGCCGCGGTGGCCGAAGAGCCCGCCGAGCAGCCGCGGCGCGACCTCGGGGGCCGGCCGCGAGAGCAGCGCGAGCAGCGCTGTCCCGTCCACGCGCGCCCCGGGCCTCATCCGGCGACGATCGGGGCCCGCCGCGAGAACACGGCGACCTCGGCCACCTGCCGCTCGAGCTCCCCGATCTGGGCGGCGACGGCGGAGGGGGCGGTGCCGCCCTGGGCGCTGCGCGAGGCCAGGGAGCCCCCGACCGTGAGGACCTCCCGCACTCCGGGGTGCAGGTGCGCGGAGATCTGCGCGAAGTCGGCGTCGGAGAGGTCCCAGAGCTCGATCCCGCGCTGCTCACAGACCCGGACCGCGTCCCCGGCGATCTCGTGGGCGTCGCGGAAGGGCACGCCCTGGCGCACGAGCCACTCGGCCACGTCGGTGGCCAGGGCGAAGCCCTGGGGCGCGAGCTCGGCCATGCGCCGGGTGTTGAAGTCCAGCGTGCCGATCATGCCCGCGACGGCCGGGAGCAGGACCTCGAGCTGGTCGATCGCGTCGAAGACCGGCTCCTTGTCCTCCTGGAGGTCCCGGTTGTAGGCCAGCGGCAGGCCCTTGAGCGTGGCCAGCAGTCCGGTGAGGTCGCCGATGAGCCGGCCGGCCTTGCCGCGGGCGAGCTCGGCGATGTCCGGGTTCTTCTTCTGCGGCATGATCGAGGAACCCGTGGAGAAGGCGTCGTCGAGGGTGACGAAGGAGAACTCCTTGGTGGCCCACGTGGTGATCTCCTCCGAGATCCGCGACATGTCCACCGCGATCATCGCGGTGATCCAGGAGAACTCGGCGTAGACGTCGCGCGAGGCCGTGCCGTCGATGGAGTTGTGCACGGCGGAGTCGAAGCCCAGCTCCGCCGCCACGGCCGCGGGGTCCAGGCCCAGGGAGGACCCGGCGAGGGCCCCGGAGCCGTAGGGGGACACCGCGGCGCGGGCGTCCCAGTCGACCAGCCGCTGGACGTCACGCAGCATCGCCCAGGCGTGGGCGAGCAGGTGGTGGGACAGCAGGACCGGCTGGGCGTGCTGGAGGTGGGTGCGCCCCGGCATGGGCGCCTCGGGGTGGGCCCTGGCCTGGTCGAGGAGGGCCTGCACCACGTCGAGCACGTTGCGGGCGATGATCGCGGCGTGGTCGCGCAGGTACATCCGCCCGAGCGTCGCGATCTGGTCGTTGCGGGAGCGCCCGGCGCGCAGCTTGCCGCCGAGCTCGGGGCCGGCCCGTTCGATCAGCCCCTTCTCGAGGGAGCCGTGCACGTCCTCGTCCGAGGGGGCGGGGGTGTAGGCGCCGGAGCGCACGTCGGCCTCGAGCCGGTCGAGGGCCGCGAGCATGCCCTCGAGCTCCTCGCCGTTCAGCAGCCCCGCCGTGTGCAGCACCCGGGCGTGCGCGCGCGAGCCCGCGATGTCGTAGGGGGCCAGCCGCCAGTCGAAGTGCGTCGACCTGCTCAGGGCCGCCAGGGCGTCGGCCGGGCCCCCGGCGAAGCGCCCGCCCCAGAGCGCGCCCTCGTTGGTGCCGTGCTTGTCCTGCTGCGCCATGTCTCTCCTTCTGCCGTCCTGGCGGTTTCTGCCGTCCTGGCGGTCCCGTCGGTGCGGACCGGGTGCGGTCCCCCGGCGTGCGCGGAGGGCCCCACCGCCGGGATGGGGCCCTCCGTCGTCGTGCCCGTTCCTGCTCGGCACGAGCCTACGTGCTCCCGCGCTACTTGCCCTCGGCCGCGAGGCGCTGGTCGCGGGACGCCGCGACCTTCGAGGACATCCCGAACAGCTCGATGAACCCGCGGGCCTGGGACTGGTCGAAGGCGTCCCCCTCGTCGTAGGTGGCGAGGTTGAAGTCGTACAGGGACGTGTTCGACCGGCGCCCGGTGACGGTGGCCTGGCCGGCGTGCAGGGTCATCCGGATGTCGCCGTCGACGTGCTTCTGGGTGTCCTGGATGAAGGCGTCCAGGGACTGCTTCAGCGGGGAGAACCACTGGCCGTCGTAGACGAGTTCCGTCCAGCGCTGGTTGACGGTGCGCTTGAAGCGGGCCTGCTCGCGCTCGACCGTGACGTTCTCGAGCTCGCGGTGGGCGGCGATCAGGGCCATGGCGCCGGGGGCCTCGTAGACCTCGCGGGACTTGATGCCCACCAGCCGGTCCTCGACGATGTCGATCCGGCCGATGCCCTGGGCGCCGGCGCGGCGGTTCATCTCCTGGATGGCCTGCAGCGGGGTGACGGGCTGGCCGTCCAGGGCCACCGGGATGCCGCCCTTGAAGCTGATGACGACCTCGTCGGCCGGGGGCGGGAAGGTGGGGTCGTCCGTGTAGTCGTAGACGTCCTTGGTCGGGGCGTTCCAGATGTCCTCGAGGAACCCGGTCTCCACGGCACGGCCCCAGACGTTCTGGTCGATCGAGAAGGGGTTCTTCTTGGTCGTGACGATCGGCAGGTCGTGCTTCTCGGCGTAGTTGATGGCCTTGTCGCGGGTCAGGGCGAGGTCGCGCACCGGGGCGATGCACTTGAGCTCCGGGCCCAGGGTCTGGATGCCGACCTCGAAGCGGACCTGGTCGTTGCCCTTGCCCGTGCAGCCGTGGGCGACGGTCGAGGCGCCGAAGCGCTTGGCCGCGGCCACGAGGTGCTTGACGATCACCGGCCGGGAGAGCGCCGAGACCACCGGGTAGGCGTCCATGTACAGGGCGTTGGCCTGCAGGGCGGGCATGCAGTACTCGGCCGCGAACTCGTCGCGGGCGTCGGCCACGTAGGCCTCGACGGCGCCGCAGTCCAGGGCGCGCTGGCGGATGGTCTCGAGGTCCTCCCCGCCCTGGCCCACGTCGACGGCCACGGCGATGACCTCGGCCCCGGTCGCCTCGCCGATCCAGCCGATGGCCACGGAGGTGTCGAGGCCTCCGGAGTAGGCCAGCACTACGCGCTCGGTCACGGTGTTCTCCTTCGTCGGTGGTCCGGGCGCCACGGCGTGGGCCCCGTCTCTGTGCATGACTATACACGCTCGGTTGTATTTATGCATTTGGAGGTCCGGCACGCCGGGCCGGACGACCGGCGACCCACCGCAATTATGAATCGCTAGCAATAGCCCGGCGCTTCCGACATACTGGGAGCACGGTCCCGTCCGTGCCGGACGAGCCCACCCGCAACGCCGGGGCCCTCGTGTCCCGGCCGTGCCGCACACCCGGTCCCTACCCCGAGAGGAACCCCATGACGAACGTTCCCGAGCAGACCCTCACCACGCGTCAGGGCCACCCGGTCCACGACAACCAGAACACCCGCACCGTCGGCTCGCGCGGGCCCGCGACCCTCGAGAACTACGCGTTCCTCGAGAAGATGAGCCACTTCGACCGCGAGCGCATCCCCGAGCGCGTGGTCCACGCCCGCGGCACCACCGCGTTCGGCTACTTCGAGGCCTACGGCCAGTACGGCGACGAGCCCATCGCCAAGTACACCCGTGCCAAGCTCTTCCAGGAGGCCGGCAAGCGCACCGACGTCGCCCTGCGCTTCTCCACCGTGGCCGGCGGCCGCGACTCCTCCGAGGTCGCCCGGGACCCGCGCGGCTTCGCCGTGAAGTTCTACACCGAGGACGGCAACTGGGACCTCGTGGGCAACAACCTCGGGGTGTTCTTCATCCGCGACGCCATCAAGTTCCCCGACTTCATCCACTCCCAGAAGCCGGACCCCGTGAACTTCGAGGCCTCCGTGGCCAACCGCGCCTTCGACTTCTGGAGCCAGTCGCCCGAGGCGATGCACATGATCACGATCCTGTTCTCCCCGCGCGGGATCCCGGCGGACTACCGCCACCAGCAGGGCTTCGGCGTGAACACCTACAAGTGGGTCAACGCGGCCGGTGAGTCCGTGCTCGTCAAGTACCACTGGATCCCGAAGCAGGGCGTGAAGTCGCTGACCTCCGCGGACGCGGCGAACATCCAGGCCCAGACCCTGGGCTCGCACACCAAGGACCTCTACGACGCGATCGAGGCCGGCGACTACCCCGAGTGGGAGCTGCAGGTCCAGGTCATGGAGGACCACGACCACCCCGAGCTGGACTTCGACCCGCTGGACGACACCAAGGTGTGGCCGGAGGAGCTGTTCCCGCCGAAGCCGGTCGGGCGCATGGTGCTGAACCGCAACCCGGAGAACTTCTTCGCGGAGAACGAGCAGATCGCCTTCGGCACGGGCGTGCTGGTGGACGGGCTGGACTTCTCCGACGACAAGATGCTCGTGGGCCGCACCTTCTCCTACTCGGACACCCAGCGCTACCGCGTGGGCCCGAACTACCTGCAGCTGCCGGTCAACGCGCCGAAGACGCCGGTGGCCACCAACCAGCGCGACGGCCAGATGGCCTACGCCGTGGACCACGCTCCGGGGCAGAACCCGCACGTGAACTACGAGCCGTCCATCATCGGCGGCGTCCAGGAGACCCCGAAGCCCGAGGGGTACCGGCCCGAGGTCGGCCCGCAGATCAACGCGCGCCTGACCCGCGCCCAGATCGAGCGGACCAACGACTACAAGCAGGCCGGCGAGCGCTTCCAGCTCCAGGAGGACTGGGAGAAGGAGGAGCTCATCGCCAACCTGGTCGACGCGCTGTCCCAGTGCGACCGCCCGATCCAGGAGCGCATGGTCTGGCACTTCTACATGGTCGAGAACGAGATGGGCCGCCGCGTGGGCGACGGCGTCGGCGTGTCCCTCGAGGACGTCAAGGACCTGGGCCCGCTGCCCACCCAGCGCCTCACCGAGGAGGAGCAGCAGCGCGTGGCCAACCTCGGCAACAACGGCCCGCGCAGCGTGGAGGGTCTGACCATGACCCACTGCGTGCCCAACGAGCACGTGTCCGTGGAGCGCGAGCCCCAGGCGAACCCGGCCATGATGGCCAACTGATCCACGGGCCGGGGCCCCGCGCGGGCCCCGGCCGGATCGGTGCCGCCGGCGCAGCGCCGGGGGCAGCAGCAGGAGGGCCCGACCGCAATGCGCGGTCGGGCCCTCCGGCGTACCGGGATCAGCCGCGGCGCCCGGCGCCCTCCAGGTCGAGGGAGCGCTTGAGGATCTTGCCGGTCGGGCCCTTGGGCAGCTCGTCGACCACCTTGTAGTAGCGCGGGTGCTTGTACTTGGCCACGCGCTCGCGCACGAAGGCGTCCAGCTCGTCGATCCTGGCCTCCGTCCCGGCCTCCGGGACGTCGAGGAAGGCCACGACGGCCGCGACCTCCTCGCCCAGCGTCTCGTCCGGCACTCCGACCACGGCAGCCTCCGCGATCCCGGGGAACTGGTAGATGACCTCCTCGATCTCCCGGGGGTACACGTTGTAGCCGCCGCGCAGCACCATGTCCTTCTTGCGGTCCACGATGTAGTAGAAGCCGTCCTCGTCCACGCGGGCGAGGTCGCCCGTGTGGAACCAGCCGTCGCGGATCGCCGCCTCGGTGGCCTCGGGGTTGCGCCAGTAGCCGGCCATCACGTACTCGCCGGCCACCACGAGCTCCCCGATCTCGCCGACGGGGACGTCCTCGTCCCGGTCGTCGACCACCCGCAGCTGCGCCCCGCGCACCACGGTCCCGATGGACCCCGGCCTGCGGCCGTGCGCCTCCTGGTTGAAGCACACCACCGGGGAGGTCTCCGACAGGCCGTAGCCCTCGTAGATGGGGGCCCCGAAGACCCGCTCGAAGCGCTCGAGGATCTCCACCGGCAGCGGGGAGCCGCCCGACACCCCCGCCCGCAGCTGCGGCACCTCGACGGGTCCCTCGCCGGCGGCGTGCAGGAGCGCGATGTGCATGCTGGGCACTCCGGCGAAGATCGTCACCTCGTCGCGGACGAGGATCTCCAGGGCCTTGGCGGGATCGAAGCGGGGCAGCAGCGTGACCGTGGCCCCGGAGGCGATGACGCCGTTGAGCGCCACCGTCTGGCCGAAGACGTGGAAGAACGGCAGCCCGCCGAACATGACGTCCCCGGGCCCCGTGCTGAACAGGCTCGCGGAGAGCTCCGCGTTGGTCCGCAGGTTGTGGTGGGTGAGCACCGCGCCCTTGGGCCGGCCCGTGGTCCCGGAGGTGTAGAGCAGGACGGCGGGCTCGTCGTCGGCCCGCTCGGCGAGCTCCGGCATCGGCGGCACCTCGCCGAGGCTCTGGAGCGTCCCGGCGGCGGTCACCTCGACCACGGGCACCTCCCGCTCCAGCTGCGCGGCAGCGGTGCGGGTGGCCTCGGCCATGGCCTCCCAGACCAGCACGAGGGAGACCTCGGCGTCCTGGAAGTGGTAGGCCAGCTCCCGGGGGCTGAGCAGGGGGTTGAGCGGCACGACCACGCCGCCCATGCGGAGGATGCCGTAGTAGGCGATCGGCATGTGCGGGACGTTGGGCAGGATCATCGCCACGCGGTCACCCGGCCGGATGCCGCGGGCGCAGAGCATCGAGGCCACCCGCGCGGAGAGGTCGTCGAGGGACCGGTAGCTCAGCACCCGGTCGTCGAGCACGATCGCCCGGGCGTCGGGGGCCGCGGCGGCCGAGTCGGTGAGGAGGGTGGCGAGATTGGTCATGGGGACTCCGGATCCCCGGTGCGCGGGCACCGGCGCGAGGAACGGGCGGGGTGAGCTGTGTCACACGAGCGTGCCAGGCAGTTACTGCAACGTCAAGACCCGGATACCGCGATGTGCCCGAGTGCCGCCGGCCCCGATAAACTGCCCGAGCAGCACCTGCCCGCCGACCCGTAAGGACCCGCCGTGACCGAGACCCCCCAGCCGCCCCAGGATCCGGCCGCCCCCCAGCTCACCGAGGAGGAGATGGCCTACGTGCTCACCCTCTTCGACATGGCTCGGGAGGGCCGCACCGAGGAGCTGCTGCCCGCCGTGCGCGCCGGTGTCCCGGTGAACCTCACCAACGGCAAGGGCGACACCCTGCTCATCCTCGCCGCCTACCACCAGCAGGAGGACACCGTCGCGGCGCTGCTCGAGGCGGGGGCGGATCCCGACCGGGTCAACGACAACGGCCAGACCGCGCTGCTGAGCGCTGTCTTCCGGGGCAACGAGGCCGTCGTCCGGGCACTGCTGGAGGCCGGCGCCTCCCAGACGGCCGGCGCCCACTCCGCCGCCGACTTCGCCCGGGTCTTCGAGCGCGCCGACCTGCTCCCGGTGCTCGAGGAGTACGCCGGCCGCTAGCCCAGCCGCTCCACCTCGCGCTTGAGGATCTTCCCGGTGGGCCCCTTCGGCAGGGATCCGACGATCCGGTGGAGCCGTGGGCGCTTGTAGGCCGCCAGGCGCTCGCGCACCCAGGAGCGCAGCTCGGGCACCAGGCGCTCGCCGTCCGCGGCGGGCTCGGTCGTGAGCACCACGAACGCCGCGACCTCCTGCCCCTGCGCCGCGTCCGGGACGCCGACCACGGCGACCTCCGAGACGGCGGGGTGCTCGTACAGCACCTCCTCGACCTCGCGGGGATAGACGTTGTAGCCGCCGCGCAGGACCATGTCCTTCTTGCGGTCCACGATGGAGCAGAAGCCGTCCTCGTCCACGCGGGCGAGGTCGCCCGTGCGGAACCACCCGTCCCGCAGCACGGCGGCCGTGGCCGCGGGGTCGCGCCAGTACCCGGCCATCACGTAGCGGCCGGCCACGGCCAGCTCCCCCACCTCCCCGCGCGGCAGCTCACGCCCCCGGTCGTCCAGCACCCGCAGGTCCGCGCCGGGCACCGCCGTGCCGATGGAGCCCGGCCGGCGCGGGCCCTCGAACCGGTTGAAGCACACCACCGGGGAGGTCTCCGACAGCCCGTAGCCCTCGAGCAGGCGGGTGCCGAACGCCTCCTCGAAGCGCCGGAGCACCTCGACCGGCAGCGCGGCCCCGCCGGAGATCGCGGCCCGCAGCGAAGGGAAGGACGCGGTCCGCTCGCAGCACGGCCATGTCGTCCGCCGCGCGCTCCACCACCCCGGGCAGCGGATCCGCCGCCGGGAGCTCCTGCCCGGGGCCGGCGCCGAGCTCGAGCACGGGGACCTCGAGCCCGAGGTCGGCCAGCGCGGCCCGGGCGGCCTGCGCCATCGCCTCCCACACCACCACGGCGGCGACCTCGGCGTCGCGGAAGTGGTGGGTCAGCTCCCGGGGGGGGTGAGCAGCGGGTTCAGCGGGACGACCGCGGCTCCGGCGCGCAGGATCCCGTAGTACGCGATCGGCATCTGCGGGACGTTCGGTGCGATGAGCGCCACCCGGTCCCCGGCGCGCACCCCGGTGGCGTGCAGCAGCCCCGCGGCCCGGGCGGCGAACGCGTCGAGCTCGGCGTAGCCGAGGACGCGGTCGTCCAGCACCACGGCCGGGCGGTCCGGGTGGCGGGCGGCGGTGTCGGCGAGCAGGGACGCCAGGTCCGGCATGACGGGGTTCCTTCCGGAGCGGGCGACGTGGTGGCCATTGCACCCCACCGGACGGGGCCCGGCCCGTGTCCGCGTCCGGCCTCCCCTGTCCGTCCACCCCGTCCACCGGCACAGGGGCGGGGACCTGCGGGCGGGGCTCAGTCGGCGAGGTCCAGGAACCGGCGGGCCACGGCCTCGCCCCCGTCGGCCTCCCGGCAGACCACCATGATCGTGTCGTCGCCGGCGATGGTCCCGAGCACCGCCGGGAGCACGGAGGTGTCGATGGCGGAGGCGAAGTACTGGGCGGCCCCCGGCGGGGTGCGCAGCACCACGAGGTTGGCGCTGGCCTCGGCCGTGACGAGCAGCTCCCGGCACAGGGACGCCAGCCGCGCGTCGAGCACCTCCTGGGTGATCCCGGCGGCGGGTGAGCGGTCGGCCCCGGCCTGGGGCACCGCGTAGACGAGGGCGCCGGACCCGTCCCGGACCCGGACGGCGCCGAGCTCGACGAGGTCGCGGGAGAGCGTGGCCTGCGTGACCTGCACGCCGTCCTGGGACAGCAGGGCCGCCAGCTCGGCCTGGGAGTGGACGGCGCCGCCGGTCACCAGGGCCACGATCCGCGCCTGGCGGGCGGTCTTGGTCGCCGGGATGCTCATGCCGGCAGGCCCGGGGAGCGGGCGGCGCCGAGGTCGTAGCGCCCGGACCGGGCCATGAGCCACACGAGCAGCGCCTTCTGCGCGTGCAGCCGGTTCTCGGCCTCGTCCCAGACGACCGACTGCGGGCCGTCGATGACCTCCGCGGCGACCTCCGATCCCCGGAAGGCGGGCAGGCAGTGCAGGAACAGCGCTCCGGGATCGGCCCGGGCCATGGCGGCGGCGTCCACGCAGTAGGGCCTGAAGATCCGGGCCCGGGCCTCGGTCTCGGCCTCCTGGCCCATGGACACCCAGGTGTCGGTGCACACCACGTCCGCGCCGGCGAGCGCCTCGGCCGGGTCGGTGGTCACCCGCACCGACCCGCCGGTCCGGGCGGCCCGCTCCTCGGCGGCCCGGACGACGTCGGGGTCCGGCAGGTAGCCCTGCGGCCCGGCCACCCGCACGTGCATGCCGGCCGTGGCCCCGCCCAGCAGGTAGGAGTGGGCCATGTTGTTGGCGGCGTCCCCGAGGTAGGCGAAGGTCAGCCCGGCGGGGTCGCCCCGGTGCTCGCGGACCGTGAGCAGGTCGGCGAGGATCTGGCAGGGGTGGTAGGCGTCGGAGAGCCCGTTGACCACGGGCACGTCCGAGGCGGCGGCCATCTCCTCGAGCCCGGACTGCGCGTAGGTGCGCCAGACGATCGTGGAGACCATGCGGGAGAACACGCGCGCCGTGTCGGCCACGCTCTCCTTGCCCAGCTGGGACTCCCCCGGGTTGATCATCAGGGGGTTGCCGCCGAGGTCGGCGATCCCGGCGGAGAAGGAGGCCCGGGTGCGGGTGGAGGTCTTGTCGAAGACGACGGCCACGGTCTGCGGTCCGGCGTAGGGGCGGTGGGCCCAGCGGTCGGCCTTGAGGGCGAGCGCAAGTTCGAGCACCTCGGACTGCTCCTGCTGGGTGAGGTCCGTGTCGACGAGGAAGTGGCGGGGGGTCATGGACGGTTTCATGCTTCTTTCGCTGGGACGGCGGCCGGAGGGGTGCCGGCCGGGGACGCGGCGGGGGCCGCGACGGCGGTGGTGGCGGTGGTGGCGGTGGACAGGATCCCGGGCAGGGCCTCGAGGAAGGTGCGCGCCTGCTCCTCCGTGAGGATCAGGGGCGGGGCCAGGCGCAGGGTCGCGGGGCCGGTGGCGTTGACGATGAACCCGGCCTCCCGGGCGGCCTCGACCACGGCGGGCCCGTACGGGGCGGCGGCGCCCTCGGGGACGAGGAGGTCGGCGCCGATGAGCAGACCGCGCTGGCGGACCTCGTCGACGCCGGGGACCGCGCGCAGCCCGTCGCCGAGCAGGGCGCCGACCGTGCGGGCGTGCTCGAGCAGCCCGTCCTCCTCGATGACCGTGACGGTGGCCAGTCCCGCGGCGGTGGCCGGCGGGTTGCCGCCGAAGGTGGTGCCGTGCTGGCCGGCGCCCAGCAGCGCCGAGACCTCGGGGCCCACGGTGAGCATCGCCCCGATCGGGAAGCCCCCGCCCAGCCCCTTGGCCAGGGTGAGCGCGTCCGGCAGGTCGTCCCCGGTGAGCTCGGTCGAGGAGGCGAACCACCGGCCGGTGCGGCCCACGCCGGTCTGCACCTCGTCCACGACGAGCAGCGCACCGTGCCGGCGGGTCAGCTCCCGGGCGCGCCGGAGGAAGCCCTCGGGCAGCTCGCGCACACCGGCCTCGCCCTGCACCGGCTCCACGACGAGCGCGGCGACCGTCCCGTCGAGGTGCTGCTCGAGGGCCTCGACCGTGGCGGGGATGTGCCGCACCCCGCCGGGCAGCGGCTCGAAGGGCGCCCGGTAGGCCTCCTTGGCGGTCAGGGCGAGAGCGCCCATCGTGCGCCCGTGGAAGGCCGACTCGAGGGCCAGGACCGTGCTGCGGGGCCGGCCGTCCGGGCCGGGGTGCTCCTGGCCGTGCCGCCGGGCGAGCTTGAACGCGGCCTCGTTCGCCTCGGTCCCGGAGTTCGCGAAGAACACGTGGGACCCGGTGGGGGCCCCGGCCAGGGACAGCAGCTTCCCGGCGAGGGCGATCTGCTGCGGCGAGGTGAAGAAGTTGGAGACGTGGCCCAGCGTGGCCAGTTGGCGGGAGACGATCTCCACCCAGCGGGGGTGGGCGTGGCCGAGGGCGTTCACGGCGATGCCCGCCAGCAGGTCCAGGTAGTCCCGGCCGTCGGCGTCGGTGACCACCGCGCCGTGGCCGTGGGTGAGCACGAGGGAGGGGCTGCCGAAGACGCCGAGCAGCGAGTCGGAGTACTCCCCGAGCAGGGCGGTCTGCGCGGAGTAGCGGGAGGTGGCGTGCTGGGTGGCGGTCATGACGAGGCTCCGTGGTCGGGGACGAGCTGGGTTCCGATGCCGGTGTCGGTGAAGATCTCGAGCAGGCACGTGTGCGGGCTGCGCCCGTCCACGATGGACGCCCGGCGCGCCCCGCCCTCCACGGCCCGCAGGGCCGCCTCCATCTTGGGGATCATCCCCGCCTGGAGGCCCGGGAGCATGGCACGCAGCTCCGAGACGGACAGCGAGGCGATGAGGGAGTCCCGGTCGGGCCAGTTCGCGTAGAGGCCCTCGACGTCGGTGAGCGCCACGAACTTCTCCGCGCGCAGGGCCACGGCGACCGCGGCCGCCGCGGTGTCGGCGTTGACGTTGAGGATCTCCCCGGTCGGCCGGCCGGCGTCGTCGACCTCGGGGGCCACGGAGGAGATCACCGGGATCCGCCCGGCGTCGAGGAGCTGGGTGATGGGCTCGGCGTTGACGCCGACCACCTCGCCCACGTGGCCCAGGTCCACCTCGGCGCCGTCCACCACGGTGCCCCGGCGTACCGCGCGGAAGAGCTCGGCGTCCTCCCCGGACAGCCCGACGGCGTAGGGGCCGGTGGCGTTGAGCAGGGAGACGAGCTCGCGCTGGACCTGGCCCGTGAGCACCATCCGGATCGCGTCCACGGCCTCGCGGGACGTCACCCGCAGTCCGCCGCGGAACTCGGAGGCGATGCCCAGCCGCTCCAGCATCCGGTTGATCTGCGGGCCGCCGCCGTGCACGACCACCGGCCGGACGCCGACGTGGCGCAGGAAGACCATGTCCTGGGCGAAGGCCTCGCGCAGCGGCTCGGAGACCATGGCGTTGCCCCCGTACTTGAAGACCATCACGGCGCCGGCGTAGCGCTGGATCCAGGGCAGGGCCTCCATCAGGGTGCTCGCCTTCAGCTGGGCGGTCTCGTAGCGGGTCGGGTCACTCGGGTGGGGCATGGTTCTCCTGCGCCGTGGGCGGTGGGACGGTGGGCGGTGGGGCGGTCAACTGGAGTAGGCGCTGTTCTCCTCGACGTAGTCGTGAGTGAGGTCGTTGGTCCACACGGTCGCGTCCGCGTCCCCGGCCTTGAGGTCGATCAGCACGCTGACCCGCCGGTCGGCGGCGAGGTCCACGCCCTCCCGGGGGTCCCCGATCGCCCCGTTGCGGCACACGGTCACCCCGTTGATGGTGACGTCGAGCTTGTCGGGGTCGAACGCGGCGTCGGTGGTGCCCACCGCGGACAGCACGCGCCCCCAGTTGGGGTCGTTGCCGAAGACCGCCGCCTTGAACAGGTTGGAGCGGGCCACCGAGCGGCTCACGTCCTCGGCCTGCTTCTCGGTCGCCGCGTTGACCGTGGTGATCGCGATGTCGTGGGAGGCGCCCTCGGCGTCCGTGATGAGCTGCTGCGCCAGCGAGTGGCACACGGCCGTCACCGCCTGGCTGAACTCGAACTCGTCCGGGGTGACCCCGGAGGCGCCCGAGCCGAGGAGCACCACGGTGTCGTTGGTGGACATGCAGCCGTCGGAGTCCGTGCGGTTGAAGGTGACCTTCACGGCGTCCTCGAGGGCCCACTGCAGGGCGTCCGAGGAGAGCTCGGCGTCGGTGGTGAGGACCACGAGCATCGTGGCCAGCCCGGGGGCGAGCATGCCCGCGCCCTTGGCCATTCCGCCGACCGTCCACCCGTCGCGGACGTAGGCCGCCTGCTTGGACACGGAGTCGGTGGTCATGATGGCCCGGGCGGCGGCGGACCCGGACCCGTCGTCGCCGCCCAGGGCCTCGACGACCGTGGGCAGGCCGCGCTCCATCACGTCCATGGGCAGCTGGACGCCGATGAGCCCGGTCGAGCACACCACCACGTCGCCGGCCCCGACGCCGAGCGCCTCGCCCACGAGCTCGGCGGTGCGGTGGGCGGCCTGGAAGCCCTGCGGCCCGGTGCAGGCGTTGGCCCCGCCGGAGTTGAGGACCACCGCGGCGGCCCGTCCGTCGGCGGTCGCGGCCTTGGACCACTGCACGGGGGCGGCCGTGATCCGGTTGGTCGTGTAGACCGCCCCGACGTGGTGCTGCGGTCCGTCGTTGACGACGAGGGCGAGGTCGGGGCCGCCGGAGTCCTTGAACCCGGCGACGGTGCCGGCGGCGCGGAAGCCCTGGGCCGCGGTCACTCCGCGGCCGGTGTCCACCTGGAGGGTGCCGGCGGGCTGCTGGGAGGGATACGTTCTCACGGTGCGACTCCTTGGAGGTTCAGGCCGGTGTCCTCCGGCAGACCGAGGGCGAGGTTCATGGACTGGACGGCACCGCCGGCGGTGCCCTTGACGAGGTTGTCGATGACGCAGGTGACGACCACCCGGCCCGCGCGGGGGTCCAGGGCCAGCTGGAGCTGGGCGTGGTTGGAGCCGGCCACCGACTTCGTGGCCGGCCACGAGCCCTCGGGCAGGACGGTCACGAACTGCTCCGCCACGTAGGCGCCCTCCCAGGCCTCCCGCAGCTGGGCCGCCGTGACCCCCTCGGCGACGCGGGCGGTCGCGGTCGTGAGGATGCCCCGCGGCATGGGCGCCAGGGTCGGGGTGAAGGAGATCCGCACCCGCTCGCCCGCGGCCCGGGACAGGCCCTGTTCGATCTCGGGGGTGTGCCGGTGCGCCCCGCCCACCCCGTAGGGGGTCATGGAGCCCATCACCTCGGAGCCCAGCAGGTGCGGCTTGACGGCCCTGCCCGCGCCGGAGGTGCCCGAGGCAGCGACGATCACGACGTCCTCGGGCTCCAGGAGCCCGGCCGCGAAGCCCGGCCCCAGGGCCAGCAGGGCACTGGTCGGGTAGCAGCCCGGCACCGCGATGCGCGTGGCTCCGCGCAGCTGCTCGCGCTGGCGGGTGCCCTCCCCGTCGACGATCAGCTCGGGCAGCCCGTAGGGCCAGGTCCCCGCGTGGGCCGAGCCGTAGAACTGGTCCCAGTCCTCGGCGGACTCCAGCCGGTGATCGGCCCCGGCGTCGATCACCACGGTCTCCGGCGGCAGCTGCGCGGCGATCGCGGCCGAGGCACCGTGCGGCAGGGCGAGGAAGACGACGTCGTGGTCGGCGAGGTTCTCGACCGTGGTGTCGACGAGCACGCGGTCGGTCAGGGAGTGCAGGTGCGGCTGCAGCTCCCCCAGCCGCTGACCGGCGTTGGAATGGGCCCCCACGGCCCCGATCTCGATCCCCGGGTGGCCGGCGAGGATCCTGAGGACCTCTCCCCCGGCGTACCCGGATGCTCCCGACACTGCTGCGCTGAACGTCATACGGCCCACTCTAGCTCAATTTTATGCATGCTCTTCAATAATTATGCACCGTGACGGGGAGAGCACCGACAGTCTCCGGCGCGGCGCCCGGGCCGCAGGGTCGCGGCGCGGGTCACCAGGTGTCGCTCCGGCCGAGGCCGTCCGTCGCTCCCCCCGGAACGGCTCTGCCCCCGAATCTACGCTTCCCGGACGCAAACATCGATCATGACGGGCGTCCTGCCGTGCCCCCACTTGTGCTCACGCTACCCCTGCGGGACCGGCGCGGGCAGTGCCGCCGGGGACTGCGTGCCTACGATGAGGGCGTTCCGTCCGCGAAGTCCAGGAGGTACCCATCATGGTCCGTTCCGTCATGGTCGAGCAGTCCGGAGGTCCCGAGGTCCTGTCCCTCGGCGAGCGCCCGGACCTCGAACCGGGCCCGCAGCAGCTGCTCGTCGAGACCCGCGCCGCGGGGGTGAACTTCATCGAGGTCTACCAGCGGGAGGGCGTCTACCCCGTGGAGCACCCCTTCACGCCGGGCTCCGAGGGCATGGGCGTGGTCACGGGCGTCGGCTCCGCGGTGGAGCACTTCGCCCTGGGCGACCGGGTCACCACGTCGCAGGCCACCCGGACGTACGCGGACGCCTTCCTGGTCGACGCGGACAAGGCCCTGCGGGTGCCCGCCGGGGTCTCCGACGAGGTCGCGGCGGCCCTGCCCCTGCAGGGGCTCACGGCCCACTACCTGGTCCGCTCCACCTACCCCGTGCAGGAGGGCGACGTCGCCGTGATCACCGCCGGCGCGGGCGGGGTCGGCGGTCTGGCGGTGCAGCTGCTGAGATCGCTGGGCGCCACGGTCGTCGCCCTGGTCGGCTCGCAGGACAAGGCCGAGACGGCGCGCTCGCTGGGCGCCGACCACGCGCTCGTCGGCTACGAGGGCTTCGCCGAGCGGGTCCGGGAGCTCACCGGCGGCCGCGGCGCGGACGTGGTCTACGACTCCGTGGGCAAGGACACCTTCGACGAGTCGCTCCGGGCGCTGCGAAAGCGCGGGGTGCTGGTGCTCTTCGGCGGCTCCTCCGGCCAGGTGCCCCCGTTCGACCTGCAGGGCCTGGCCCGGCACGGCTCCCTGTACGTCACCCGGCCCACGCTCAACGACTACCTGCTCGACGAGAAGGAGCGCAACTGGCGCGCCGGCGAGCTCTTCGACGCGGTGCTCGACGGCTCCCTGACCGTGCGGGTCGCGCAGACCTTCCCGCTGGCGCAGGCCCGGCAGGCCCACGAGGTGCTCCAGTCCCGGGCCGCCCAGGGCAAGCTGCTGCTGGTCCCGTGAGCGCGGCACCGATGCACCGCTACCTCGGGGCGGACGGCGCCCGGGACCCCTACACCCCGTTCGTCGGGTGCTGCGCGGCCACCGTGGAGCACTACGACCTGGACCTCGACTACGACGTCGAGGACAACGGGCTCGAGGCCCGGGCGGTCCTGACCTGCCGCGCCCTCCGGGACACGGACCGGATCGAGCTGGACCTCACCGAGCTCGCCGTGACCGACGCCCGCGTCAGCGGCGGCGGGCTCGGCGGACTGCTGGGTCCCCGCAAGGTCGGCGTGCAGCACCGGGGCAGCCGGCTCGTGCTCACCCTGCCGCGGCCGGTCGCCGCCGGGGAGTCCTTCGTGCTCACCGTGGCCTACGAGGGCTATCCGGAGTCCCTCGACGGACCGTGGGGCGAGATCGGCTGGGCCGAGCTCGACGACGGCGTGCTCGTCGCCGGGCAGCCCACCGGCTCCTCCACCTGGTTCCCGTGCGTGGACCACCCCTCGCACCGGGCGACCTACCGGGTGAGCGTGCACGCCGACGCCGACTACGAGGTCGTGGTGCACGGCGAGCTGGAGTCGGTGGCCGAGCGCGACGGCGAGCGGCACTGGGTCTACACGTCCCGGGTGCCGCTGCCGCCGTACCTGGCCACCGTGCAGATCGGGCCGTACCGGCGCAGCGAGCTCGCCGGCTCCCGGGTCCCGCAGTATCTCGTGTGCTCGAAGAAGCGGCAGAAGAAGGCCGAGAAGACCTTCGCCGATCAGGGCAGGATGCTCGAGGCCTTCACGGAGTGGTTCGGCCCCTTCCCCTTCCCCAGCTACACCGTGGTGGTCGTGGACGAGTCCCTCGAGGACCCGTTCGAGTGCTTCGCCTGCTCCGTGTTCGGCAAGAACCAGCTCGGCACGGACTGGGAGGAGCAGCGGCTGGTGGCCCACGAGCTGGCCCACCAGTGGTTCGGCAACAGCCTCGTGCTCGCCTCCTGGCAGGACATCTGGCTCAACGAGGGCTTCGCGTCCTACGCGGAGTGGGTCTGGTCCGAGGCCTCCGGGGGCAAGCCGGCCCGCTGGCACGCGGAGAAGGCCCACCGGACCCTGTCCAAGATGCGCCAGGACCTGGTGATCGGCGATCCCGGGCAGGTGCGCCTGTTCGACGACGTGGTCTACGTGCGCGGTGCGCTGACCGTCCACGCCCTGCGCGAGGCGCTGGGCGAGGAGGCCTTCCGGGGCATGCTCCGCGGCTGGGTGGCGGCCCACCGCGACGGGTGGGTCAGCACGGCCGGCTTCCGCGAGCACCTGCGCTCCTGGGCGCCCCCGCAGCGCTGGGCCGAGCTCGACGGCCTGCTGGACGCGTGGCTGCTCCGCCCGGAGCTGCCCGCACTGTCCGCCCCCGCCCGGCGCTGACCCGTCCCGCGGCGGCCCGACACGGGACGGGGCCCCTGCCGGACGCACCGCGTCCGGCAGGGGCCCCGTCCCGTGAGCCTGGCGGTCAGTGCCCGGCGGAGTAGAGCCGGCGGGCGTACCACACCCCGGCCACGGCCACACCGAGACCGGCGAGGAGCAGCAGCGCGGCCCGGATCCGCTGGCCCGTGATCGTCCCGGCGGTGATGCCGTCCCCGAACTCGCCGGCCTCGGCGGTCTCGACGACCTGCAGGGTGCCGTCCTCGACGGCGAGCAGGGCGTCGGCCTCCTGGTGGAAGTGGCCCTCCCGCTCGCCGGTCTGCGTGCCGCGGAAGACGATCTCCTCCCCCGCCTCCGGGACACGCGGATCGGCGAGCCCGGAGTCGAACGGCTGCGCGGTGACCGCCTCGTCCGCGGGCAGTGCCCCCCGGTAGATGGGGTTGTACGTCTTGGTCTGCAGGTCGTTGGTCATGTCCTGGTACGTCCCGGTGATCACCCACGACCGGTCCGCGTAGCCGGCCAGTTTCCGGGAGTCGTCCCAGGCGAGGGCCCCGCTCACGGCCAGGACCAGCCCCAGGAGCAGTCCGAGCAGCCCCACCGCGGTGGGTTTCCAGGCGATCGGCCGGCGGGAGCGCCCGGGCTCCCGCTCGTCGTCGTCGAAGGCGAAGAACGCTTCCTGCCGGTCGGTGGTCTCCTCGGTCATGCTGGGCTCCTGGAACGGGGTCGGGAAAGGGGGGACGACCGCGGCGCCGGGCCGAGGTCGGGGACCCGGTGCCACAGTACCGAAGTTCCCCTCCGCCCCCGGGAACCGCGCACGTGTGACCGGCGGGGCGTGCAACGGCGCACGGCCCGCTCCTGGGGGGCGGGGAGCGGGCCGTGCGTCGGCGGGGCGGGTCAGCCGCGCAGCACGGCGCCGTGGCGCTCGGCGGCCACCGCGACGGCGGCCTCGCGTGCGGCGGAGGCCTCGTCCGCGGTCAGCGTGCGGTCCGGGGCCCGGAAGCGCAGCGCGAGGGCCACCGACTTCCGGCCCGGCTCGATCCCGGCGCCCCGGTAGACGTCGAAGACGCGGACGTCCTCGAGCAGCTCTCCCGCCCCCTCCTCCAGGGCGGCGCGCAGCGCGGCGGCGGGGACTGACTCCTCGACCACGAGCGCCACGTCCTGCGTGGCGGCCGGATAGCCGGAGATGGGGCGGGCCTGGACGACGTCGACCTCCGCGTCGATGAGCGAGCTGAGGTTCAGCTCCATCGCCACGGTGCGCGCGGGCAGGTCCTGGGCGGCCACCAGCTGCGGGTGCAGCTCGCCCGCGTAGCCCAGCGGGGTCCCGTCCGGGGCGCTGAGCACGGCCGTGCGGCCCGGGTGGAAGGCCTGGTGCGTGCCCTGCCGCACGGTCAGCTCCACGCCCAGGACCTCACCGGCGAGCCGGGCGGCGTCCAGGGCGTCCTGCCAGTCGACCGGGCGCGGGGTGACCCACGGGCTCTCGGCCGCGTCCCGGCCGGCGAAGACCGCGGCGAGGTGGCGCGGCTGGACCGGGATCCCGGTCTCCAGCTCGTCCAGCACCTCCTGGCCCGGGTGGGCCCCCAGCGGCGGCAGGGTCCGGGTGACCAGCTGCTGCACGGGCCGGAAGACGCGGCCGACCTCGTACAGGGCCAGGTCGCGGAAGCCGCGGGAGGTGTTGCGCCGCAGCACCTCGAGCAGCCCCGGCAGCAGGGAGACCCGCAGCATCCCCTGGGCCTCGCTGATCGGGTTGGCGAGCTTGACGGAGAGCACCGGGGCACCGGGCTCGGGGGCGCCCCACAGCTCGTTGTCGGCCTGGGAGACGAACGGGTAGGCGAGCACCTCGGTCAGTCCCGCGGCGGCGAGCGCGTCCGCCACGCGCTTGCGGGCCTGCTGCTCGGGGGTCAGCCCGCGGCCGGGCGGGGCCACGGGCAGGCGCGAGGGGATCGCGTCGTAGCCCACGAGCCGGGCGATCTCCTCGACGAGGTCCTCCTTGGCGAGCAGGTCCGTGCGCCACGTCGGCGGCACGACGCGCCAGCCCTCGTCGGTGGCCTGGACCTGGCCGCCGAGCTCGGTGAGGACGGAGACGACCTGCTCGGCGGTGTAGTCCACGCCCACCCGCCGTCCCGCGTAGTCCCAGGGCAGCTCGATGGGCTCGGGGGCCGTGGTCGCGTCCACGTCCGTCACCTCGGGCCCGGCGGTGCCGCCGGCCAGTTCCACGAGCAGCTCCACGGCCCGCTGGGCGGCAACCGGGGCGATCTGCGGGTCCACGCCGCGCTCGAAGCGCTTGGACGCCTCCGAGGGCAGCCGGTGCCGGCGGGTGGTGCGAGCGACGGAGACCTCGTCGAAGCGGGCCGCCTCCACGAGGACGTCGGCGGTTCCGTCGGAGACCTCGGTGGTGGCCCCGCCCATGACCCCGGCCAGGCCGATCGGCCCGGAGCCGTCCGTGATGAGCAGGTCCTCGGGGTCGAGGGTGCGCTGCTTGCCGTCGAGGGTGCCGAGGGTCTCCCCCGCGGCGGCCCGGCGCACGGTGATGCCCCCGGCCAGGGCCTGCAGGTCGTAGAAGTGCAGCGGCTGACCGAACTCGAGCATCACGTAGTTGGAGATGTCCACCGGCAGGGAGATCGAGCGGATGCCCGCCAGGCGCAGCCGCGCCGACATCCACGGGGGCGTGGGGGCGGTCGCGTCGATGCCGGTCACCATGCGGGCGACGAAGCGGGTGCACCCGGGGTTGCCGTGGATGGGGGCGGCGTCGTCGACCGTCACGGGAAAGCCGCCCGCGGTGGGGGCGGGCACCCGCGCGGCCACGGCCTCGGCCGGGTCGGTGAAGGGCTGGTGCACGGCGTGGCAGTACTCGCGGGCCACCCCGCGCACGGAGAAGGCGTAGCCGCGGTCCGGGGTCACGTTGATCTCGGCGGCCTCGTCGTGGAGCCCGAGCAGCTCCAGCGCGTCCGTGCCGATCTCCGGGTCCAGGCCCAGCGTCGAGAGCACCAGGATGCCGTCGTGGTCCTCCCCGATCCCGAGCTCGCGCACCGAGGCGATCATGCCCGCGGACGTGTGCCCGTAGGTCTTGCGCGCCGAGATCCGGAAGTTCCCGGGCAGCACGGCGCCGGGCAGGGTCACCACGACCTTGTCCCCGACCTCGAAGTTGTGGGCCCCGCAGATCACGCCCTGCACCCCGGAGGGGTCGATGCCCTTGCCGGTCAGCGTCTGCTCCTGGCCCTCGGGCACCACGCGCACCGTGCACCAGTTGACGGTCTTGCCGTTGGAGTGGGTCTCCGGCTCCTTGGACAGCACCTGGCCCACGACGACCGGTCCGTGCAGCTCGTCCGCGGGGCGGTGGACGTCCTCCTCCTCGAGGCCGACCTGCACCAGGGTGGCCAGGACGTCCTCGGCGGTGGCGTCCGCGGGGACGGGGGCGTGCTCGCGCAGCCATGACAAAGGAACTCGCATGTCTTAGATCTCCATCCCGAAGTGCTCGCTGAAGCGGATGTCGCCCTCGACCATGTCGTGCATGTCCGGGACGTTGTTGCGGAACATCAGGGTCCGCTCGATGCCCATGCCGAACGCGAAGCCCGAGTGCACCTCGGGGTCGATGCCGGCGGCGCGCAGCACGTTGGGGTGGACCATGCCGCAGCCGCCCCACTCGATCCACCGCGGCCCGCCCTTGGCGTTCGGGTGCCACACGTCCAGCTCGGCCGAGGGCTCGGTGAACGGGAAATAGTTGGGGCGCAGCCGGATCCGCGCCTCCGGGCCGAACATCTGCCGGGCGAAGTGCTCCAGCGTGCCCTTGAGGTCCGCCATCGACAGGCCCTTGTCCACGGCCAGGCCCTCGACCTGGTGGAAGACGGGGGTGTGCGTGGCGTCGAGCTCGTCGGTGCGGTAGGTGCGCCCGGGGACGACGACGTAGACCGGCAGGTCGCGGGTCAGCAGCGTGCGCATCTGCACCGGGGAGGTGTGCGTGCGCAGCACCAGGTGGGCCTCGGGCGGGTCCACGAAGAACGTGTCCTGCAGCTCCCGGGCGGGGTGGTCCGGCTTGAAGTTCAGGGAGTCGAAGTTGTACCACTCGGACTCGACCTCGGGCCCGTCGGCGACCTCCCAGCCCATGGCCACGAAGGTCTCGCCGATGCGCTCCATGAGGTTCGTCAGCGGGTGCCGTCCGCCCAGCTGCCGGCGGCGGCCGGCGGCGGTGACGTCCACCGCCTCCTCCACCAGGATCCGGGCGTCGCGCTCCTCCTCGAGCACCGCGGTGCGGGCGGCGATCGCCTGGTTCACGCGGCCGCGGGCCTGGCCCACGAGCTTGCCCGCGGCGGCCTTCTGCGTCTTGTCGAGCGAGCCGATCTGCCGGTTGGCCAGCGCCAGCGGGGACCGCTCCCCCGCGTGGGCGAGCCGGACCTCCTTGAGCTGGTCGAGGTCCTGGGCGTTTCCGACGGCGGTGAGAGCCGCCTCCACGGCCGCGGCGACCGCGGCCTCGTCGGTCGGGTCGACCGCGCCGCTCGGCGCGGTCTCGGGTGGCAGTTCAGACATCAGCACTGGCTTCTTCGGCTCGGGGACAGTGGCGTCCGGGCACGCCGGCTCACGTTCCGTGAGTCCAGTGGCACGGGAAAGCCCGGATCGGCGCGGATCGCGGGCGGACCCCAGTCTATGGCACACGGTCCGGGGGCACCGGCGGCCGCCAACGGGAGTCGCGGCCCGGTGGACTGCGGCCTAGTCTGGGCCCATGAGCGCTCCGGCCGGCCGCCGGGCCCGTCTGCGCGCGGCCTGGAACATGACGAACCTGTCCACCCCGCTGGGGCTGCTGGTGGCCGCGCTCACCGGCACGCGCGTGGTGCGCGGCCCCGAGGGGCTGCTGCTGGGCTTCGGCTACCGGCCGAGGCCGCCCAGGGCGGGGGCGTTCACCGTGGGCAACGTGGTCCTCTTCCGCGGCGGGCCCGACGACGTCGCCGCCCGCCCCCGGCTGCTGGCCCACGAGTCCCGCCACGCCAGCCAGTACGCCCTGTGCCTGGGCCTGCCGTTCCTGCCCCTCTACGGCGCCGCCGCCGGGTGGTCGGTGCTGCGCTGCGGGCACCCGGCCCCGCACAACCTCTTCGAGGTGCGGGCGGGCCTGGCCGACGGCGGCTACCGCGCCCGGCCCCGCCGCCGGCACGGCCCATCCGCCCGGAACTGACCACGCCGTCCCCGGGTGACCACGGGCTCGTGCGGTGTTCTGTCCCGGGAGAACCGTGGTCACGCTCGGGCATGCCGTGGTCACCCGGGCGTGGGGTGGTCACCCGGGCGTGCGGGGGCCGCTCCGGGGACCGTGGCCGGTCGGGGAACCCTGGCAGGTCGGGGCGCTCGAGCGCGGCCCGAGCGGCGGCCCGTCAGTCGGTGAGCTGGTCCAGCAGCGCCCGCACGATCGGCAGATCGGCCGGGATCCAGGGCAGCGCCAGCGCGGCGGCGGCGTCCCCGAGCGGCACCCAGCGCACGGCCAGGTGGTCCTGCCCGGCCGCGGGGACGGGCGATCCCGCCGCGAGCACACCGGTCCAGACGCGCATCGCCGCCGTCTCCTTGAGCGGCCAGCCCTGCGGGTGCGGGCCGGGCACCTCCGCCACCAGCTCCACCTGTGCCCCCAGCTCCTCGGCGCACTCGCGGCGCAGGGCGGCCTCGCAGGTCTCGCCGGGCTCCTGCTTGCCGCCCGGGAACTCCCACAGCCCGCGCAGCCCTGCCGGATAGGCGCGCTGGGCGGCGAGGAACGCCGTGGGACGGTGCGGGTCGTCCAGCAGGGCGGCGCCCACCACCTGGGTGCGGAACGCGGCGGGCAGCGGCGCGGTCATCGGCGCGCCCGCCCGGCCCGCCGCTGCGCGCGCGCCGAGGCGTAGAGGCACACGGTGGCCGCGGTGCCCACGTTGAGCGACTCCGCCCGGCCGTACACCGGCACGGCCACGCGGTGGTCGGCCAGGGCCTTCTCCTCCGCCGAGAGCCCCTGGGCCTCGTTGCCGAACAGCCACACGGTGGGGCGGGCCAGGTCGTAGCCGGAGTCGTCGGCCGGGGCCCCGGCGGCGCGGGCGGCGGAGAGGTCCTGGAGCCGGTCGAGGTCCACGTCGCCGCGGCCGTCGGCGGCGAGGACGCCGCAGCCGGCCGCACGGGCGGCGCCGACCAGCTCGGGCAGGTCCGCGCCCACGGCCACGGGCAGGTGGAAGAGGGACCCGGCGGTGGACCGGACCGCCTTGGGGTTGTACACGTCCACGCTGCCGGTGCTCAGCACCAGGGCGTCGGCTCCCGCGGCGTCCGCGGCGCGCAGCAGCGTGCCGGCGTTGCCCGGGTCCTGCACCCGGGCCAGGACGGCCACCAGCTGCGGGGCGGCCCGGAAGATCCCGTCCGCCGGCACGTCCAGGGACCGGCAGACGACCACGACGCCCTGCGGGCTCACCGCGTCGCTCATCGCCGCGAGCACCTCCCGGGTCACCAGGCGGAGGAACACGGCGCGGTCGGCGGCCACGCGCTCGAGCAGCCCGGTGATGTCCGGGTGCTGGGCCAGGGCGTCCTGGGTGACGTAGACGGCGTCCACGCACGGGGACTCGAGGTGCCGGGCCAGGGCCTCCCGGGCGTTCTGCGGTCCCTCGGCGAGGAACAGCCCGCGCTTGGAACGCGCGGAGCGCCCGGCCAGTCCCGCGACGTCCCGCACCCGATCGGCTCGGGGGTTGGACATCGGCCGGTCGGCCAGGCGCTCCGTGAGGTTCACAGCTCCGACGGGGTCAGGCTGCGGCTTCGCGCGGCGCGGAGGTGTCCTCCGGCAGGGCGTTCTTGGCGATCTCGACCAGCCCGGCGAAGGCCTGCGCGTCGTTGACGGCCAGCTCGGCGAGCATGCGCCGGTCGACCTCCACCTCGGCGGCCTTCAGGCCCTGGATGAAGCGGTTGTAGGTCAGGCCGTTGGCGCGGGCAGCGGCATTGATGCGCTGGATCCACAGCCGGCGGAAGTCGCCCTTGCGCTTGCGGCGGTCGTTGTAGCTGTAGACGAACGAGTGGGTGACCTGCTCCTTCGCCTTGCGGTACAGGCGCGAGCGCTGGCCGCGGTAGCCGGAGGCCTGCTCGAGGATTTCCCGGCGCTTCTTGTGGGCGTTGACCGCCCGCTTCACACGTGCCACGTGTGTACTCCTTCACTTCGGTCCCGGCCGGTCGGCCGGGAGGTCAAATCTGTGCGGGGCGGGGAGGCGGGCTCCCCTGCGGATGCGGTGGGGGTTACTTGCCCAGCATCTTCTTGATGACCTTGGCCTCGCCCGGGGTGACGATCTGGTCGGACGCCAGGCGGCGGGTCAGGCGGGAGGACTTGTGCTCCAGGTAGTGGCGGCGGTTGGCCTGCTGGCGCTTGACCTTGCCGGTACCGGTGAGCTTGAAGCGCTTCTTCGCCCCGCTGTGGGTCTTCATCTTCGGCATGTGGGCCGTTCTCCTTGCGTCTCTTCCGGTGGTGGCCACCGGAGGGCACGACGACGTCCGTCGCACCTCAACGGTGCCCCCCGGGCACAGCCGGGACCGGCTGCGCCCACGGGGCGTTGTCAGTTCTGCTCCGCTCGTGCGGAAGGTCCTGCTGTCCGCTCAGACCCGGGGACCGGGCTTGGCGCCCGGTTTCGGGCCGGGCCGCGGAGCCTTGGGCGCCGGGCGCGGTGCCTGGGGGGCCGCGGCCTTCGGAGCCGGGGCCTTCGGAGCCGCCGGTGCCGCAGGCCGCGGCGCCGCCTCGGCGGGGGCGGCGGGCGCCGCCTCCTGCTCCGTGGCCGCGGCGGGGGCCGCCTCCTGCACCTCGGGCTCCGGCGCGGTCTGCTGCGCCGGCTCCTCGGTCCGGGCGGCCTGCTCGCGCAGCTCGGCCGGGAACGCGTCCCCGATCGACTGGGTCACGGGCTCGGCGGAGGAGGTGTCGACCTTCTCCTTGGCCTTGCGGTCGTTCTCGGCCCGGGCCTCCTCGCGCTGCTTCTGGCGGCGCGCCTCGGCCTTGGCCTCGGCCTTGTTCTTCAGCGGGCCCACGACCATGACCATGTTGCGCCCGTCGACCCGGGGGCTCGACTCGACCGCGCCGACCTCGGCGACGTCGTTCGCGAAGCGCTCGAGCAGGCGCACGCCCATCTCGGGGCGCTGCTGCTCACGGCCGCGGAACTGGATCATGGCCTTGACCTTGTCGCCGGCGCCGAGGAAGCGCTTGGCGTGGCCGACCTTGGTCTCGTAGTCGTGCGTGTCGATCTTGAGCCGGAACCGGACCTCCTTGAGGACCGTGTTCGTCTGGTTCTTGCGCGACTCCCGGGCCTTGACCGCGGCCTCGTACTTATACTTGCCGAAGTCCATGAGCTTGGCCACCGGCGGCTTGGCGTTGGGCGCCACCTCGACCAGATCGAGATCCGATTCGCGGGCCAGCCTCAGTGCGTCCTCGACGCGGACGATGCCGACCTGCTCGCCTGCGGGTCCGACGAGACGGACTTCGGGGACTCGGATTCTGTCATTGATGCGTGGATCGCTGATGCCGTGCTCCTGATGTTCTGCGTGATCGCCCGGAGGCTTCCGGGGACCTCATGGTTCGGTCCGGTCCACAACGGCAAAAGCCCCCGCTGCGGTCGGCAAGCGGAGGCTCATCGGCGCACCACCCGGGGGTGGTGCACTGCGTGACGGCACCGGCACGGGGAACCCGGCGGGCCGTCGTGCGGACGATGTCGTCGCGAACCCGGCGACCGTGGTCGGCGCGGGTGGGAGCTTCCTCCACTTGCACACTGCCCGCCAGTCTAGCGCATCGGCCGGGGGTTGGGGAACCGGGGCGCTGCCGGTCCCCATCCGACCCCTCACTCGTCCTCGGTCGTGTGCAGGCCGCGGTGCGCCGAGAGCAGCTCCGTCTCGGGGCGGGCGGCCACGAAGCGCTCGAGCTGGTCGAGGACGTCGACCAGGTGGGCGGAGTCCCCGGTGACGACACCGGCCCCCACCAGGGCCCGGCGGTGCAGGTCGAGGTGACCGACCTCCGCGACGCTCACCGGGAAGCGGCGGCGCAGCTCGGCCACGAGGGGCCGCACCACCGACCGCTTGGCCTTGAGGGAGTGCACGTCCCCCAGCAGCAGGTCGAACTCGATCCACCCGATCCACACCTCGGTCCCGCCCCTCCCCGGCCGGCACCGGCCTCCCCTGCAGGATAGGCCCGGCGGGCGGGAGCGTTGTGGCAGAGTTGGACCATGACTTCCGAGAACACCTTCCGCTTCGACGACGACGCCGCCCGCTCCGGCCAGGACATCCCGCAGGAGACGGTGCAGGCCGTCGACGAGCAGATGCGCGACATCGCGGAGGTCCCCGCCATCGAGGTCATCACGACCGCCGCCGTCCACCTCATGAGCGCGGCCGCCGTGAAGTGCGGCCTGGCCGCCGGCGAGGACGCGGACGAGCTCAAGGACCTGGACGAGGCGCGCAAGCTGATCACCGCCCTGGCCGGGTTCGTCACGGCCGCCGCCCCGGAGATCGGCTCCCAGCACGCCGCCCCGCTGCGCGACGGCCTGCGCACGCTCCAGCTGGCGTTCCGCGAGGCCTCCCTCTACCCGGACGCCCCGGGGCAGGGGCCGGGCGAGAAGTTCACCGGTCCGGTGAGCTGACCGGGCTCCCGAGCACCACGTCGACGCGGGCTGATCCGGGACACCGGGTCAGCCCGCGGTCGTGAGGCGCAGCTGCATCGAGTCCACGTCCTCGGCCAGGGCCGGCTCGACGCTGAGCCGGGCCTGGAAGCGGGCGAGCACGTCGTCCACCTGCGTCCGGTCCAGCCCGGCGCGCAGGGAGAGCACGACCGCCAGCTCCGGGCCGGCTCCCCCGCCGTCGACCACCGCCCCGTCCGCGGCCCGGGCCGCGACACCGCTGCCGGGCGCGGTCCCCGCCGAGGTCACTCCGGGCAGTCCCTCGGCGCAGCGGCGCACCGCCTCGGCGACGGCCGGGCTCCGGTAGGACGGCGTCCAGGCCCGGCCCTGGGCCAGCGCCCAGAGCGCCGGCCGGCGCACCACGAAGGGCAGGTCCGCCCCGGGGTCGAGCACGAGCAGCTGGGTGCCGTCCTTGACCGCCGCGACCGCCGCCCGGCGGACGTCGGTGGCCACGGGCCGGGCCTGGGGGTGCCAGGCGGTCAGGGCCGCGGTGGACGTGAACACGGGCAGCACCGGGCGCCCGTCGGCCGCCCGCAGGGACACGAGCGCCATGTCCGCCTCCTTGTCGGCCACGTGCCCGGAGGCGGTCACGGTCGAGGAGGCCACCTCGGCCACGACCGGCACGAACACCCGGGTGCCGGCCAGGGCGGCGACCACCTGCGACTCGTCCCCGGTGCCGGCCCGCAGGCCGGCGAGCGCCTCGAGGACCGCCGCGGCGGCGGCGCCGTCGTCGTCGGGGAACCGGTGGATGTGGCTGGTGCCCTCCCCCAGGTTGCGCCCGGCCCAGGCCTGCCCGCCGGTGTCCTCCGTGCCGCCGGCGCTCGCGAGCTGGGCCTCGATGTGGGCGGGGAGCCGGCGCTCGGTCACCGCGCCGCCGGACGGCCCGCCACGTCGAGGGCCTCCCCGAGCGTGAACCGGCCCGCGTAGAGGGCCTTGCCCACGATGGCGCCCTCCACGCCGGAGGGCACGAGCGTGCGCAGGGCCGCGAGGTCGTCGAGGGAGGAGATGCCGCCGGAGGCGACCACCGGCTTGTCCGTGCGGGTGGCGACCTCCTTCAGCAGCTCGAGGTTGGGCCCCTTCAGGGTGCCGTCCTTGGTGACGTCGGTGACCACGTACCGGGCGCAGCCGTCCTCCTCGAGGCGGTCCAGGACCTCCCAGAGGTCACCGCCCTCCTCGGTCCAGCCGCGCGCGGCGAGCGTGGTGCCGCGCACGTCGAGGCCCACCGCGATGACCTCGCCGTGCTGGGCGATCACCTTCCGGGTCCACTGGGGGTTCTCGAGGGCGGCGGTGCCGAGGTTGATCCGGGCCGGGTCCAGGGACAGGGCCCGCTCCAGCGAGGCGTCGTCCCGGATGCCGCCGGACATCTCGACCTTCAGCTCGAGCTCGGCCGCGACGCGGCGCAGCACCTCGATGTTGTCCCCGCGGCCGAAGGCGGCGTCGAGGTCCACGAGGTGGATCCACTCCGCGCCGGCCTCCTGCCAGGCGAGCGCGGCCTCCAGGGGATCGCCGTAGCCGGTCTCGGAGCCGGCCTCGCCCTGGACCAGGCGCACGGCCTGGCCGTCGGCGACGTCGACGGCGGGCAGCAGCTGCAGGCGGGGGGTCTCGCTCAGGGGCATGGGATCTCTTCCTTCTCGGGCTCCCGGACGGCGCGGGGCCGGCCGGGGCTGCTCGGGTGGTGGAGCTGCTCGGTGAGCCGCTCCGGGTCGGGGACGTGCGGGACGGGCGGGCTCAGCGGGCCTGGAACCAGGAGTACCAGCCGTAGCCGATGAGCCCGGCGGCGACCAGGGCCAGGACCACCACCGTCCAGGCCGGCATCTTCTGCCGGTGGAACGAGATGGCGCCGCCGGCGATGAAGGCGCCGAGGACCATCACGACGACGGCGGCGCTCACGCGGCGTCGTCCTCCTGCTGGAGGGTCGGGCGCCCGGCCAGGGTGTCCCCGCCCAGGGGGTCACCGGCCTTGAGGTGGTCCAGCCGCCCGGTCCGCGGGAGGGTGCCCAGCCAGTTGCGCAGCAGCTGGATGCCGGCCTCGGAGGACTTCTCCGGGTGGAACTGCGTGGCGCACAGCGCCCCGTTCTCCACGGCGGCGATGAACCGTCCCCCGTGCTCGGACCAGGTGACCTGCGGCGGCTTCATCTTCAGGATGTTCTGCGGGAAGTCCCACTCCTGCACCCCGTAGGAGTGCACGAAGTAGAAGCGCTCGTCCTCGATGCCCCGGAACAGCACCGAGTCCTCGGGCGGGTCGACGGTGTTCCAGCCCATGTGCGGGACCACGTCGGCCTTCAGCCGCTCGACGACGCCGGGCCACTCGCCCATGCCCTCGGTCTCCTGACCGTGCTCGACGCCTGACTCGAAGAGGACCTGCAGGCCCACGCAGATGCCCAGCACGGGGCGCCCGCCGGCGAGGCGGCGGCCGATCAGGCGCAGGCCGTCGACGGAGCGCAGACCGTCCATGACCGCGGCGAACGCGCCGACGCCGGGCACCACGAGCCCGTCCGCGTCCAGGACGGCCTCGGGGTCGGCGCTGAGCACCACGTCGGCCCCGGCGGCCTCGAGGGCGCGCACGGCCGAGCGGACGTTGCCCGCGCCGTAGTCGAGGACCGTGACGGTGGGCCGGGCGGGGCGCTCCGGCCGGGTGGACTCCTCCGGCATGCGATCTCCTTCCGCGCTCACAGGGCGCCCTTGGTCGACGGGACGCCGCTGACCCGGGGGTCGGGCTCCACGGCCTGGCGCAGGGCGCGCGCGAGGGCCTTGAACTGGGCCTCGGCGATGTGGTGCGGGTCCCGGCCGGCCAGCAGCGTGATGTGCAGGCAGATCCCGGCGTGGTGGGCGAGGGACTCGAAGACGTGCTGGACCATCGAGCCGGTGAAGTGCCCGCCGATGAGGTGGTACTGCTGGCCCTCGGGCTCCCCGGTGTGCACCGCGTAGGGGCGGCCGGAGATGTCCACCACGGCGTTGGCCAGGGCCTCGTCCAGCGGGACGGTGGCCTCGCCGAAGCGGCGGATGCCGGCCTTGTCTCCCAGGGCCTGCCGCAGGGCGTCCCCGAGGACGATGGCCGTGTCCTCGACCGTGTGGTGGACGTCGATGTGGGTGTCGCCGGTGGCCCGGATCCGCATGTCGATGAGGGAGTGCTTCGACAGGGCGGTGAGCATGTGGTCGTAGAACGGCACCGAGGTGTCGATGTCGTTCGCGCCCGTGCCGTCGAGGTCGATCTCGACGGACACGGAGGACTCGCTCGTGCGCCGCTCCAGGGAGGCGCGGCGGGGGGCACGGGTGCCGGTGGGGCTCTGGTCGGTCATGCGGGTGGAACTCCTCGCGGGCGCGGCGCGGCCGTCGACGGGCCGCGGGGTGGCCCGGGCCGCCCCGGGCGGGCGGCGCGTCGGGCCCGGTGGTTGTCTGACTCCATGCTATCCGGGACGGAGGGCCCCGGTTCGCGGGGCCTCAGCCGGCGGAGACGATCCGCTCCATGCTGGTCAGGAAGGCGGTGGTCTCCTCCTCCGTGCCGGCGGTGACCCGCAGGTGGCCGGGGATCCCGACGTCGCGCACCAGCACCCCGTCCTCGAGCAGCGCCTGCCACATGGCCCGGGAGTCCGGCATCCCGCCGAAGAACACGAAGTTGGAGTCCGACGCCGCCGGTGCGAGCCCGAGCCGACGCAGCTCCTCGACGATGCGGTCCCGCTGGCGCTTGATGTCCTCGACGTTGGCCAGCAGCGCCGCCGAGTGGCGCAGGGCGGCCAGGGCGGTCGCCTGGGTGACGGCCGAGAGGTGGTAGGGCAGGCGCACGAGCCGGATCGCGTCGGCGACCTCGGGAGCCGCGGCGAAGTAGCCCAGCCGGGCACCGGCGAGCGCGAAGGCCTTGCTCATGGTGCGGCTGACGATCAGGCGGGGCCGGCCCGCCAGCAGGGACAGCGCGGTGCCCGTGCCCCGGTGGGAGAACTCCGCGTAGGCCTCGTCCACGACCACGACGGCCCGGTTGGGCTCACCGGCCTCGTACACGGCCGTGACGACGTCCTCGTCCAGGGCCGTGCCCGTCGGGTTGTTGGGCGAGCAGAGGAAGACGACGTCGGGGCGGTGCCGGCGGACCTGCTCGGCCGCCGACTCCGCGGTGAGCCCGAAGTCCGCGGACCGTTCCCCCGCCACGAAACCGGTGTGCGTGCCCGCGGCCAGCAGGGGGTACATGGAGTAGGTCGGGACGAAGGTGAGCAGGGAGCGCCCGGGGCCGCCGAAGGCCTGCAGGACCTGCTGCAGGATCTCGTTGGAGCCGTTGGCCGCCCAGAGGTTCTCGGCCTCCAGCCCGTGGCCCAGGTATCCGGCGAGCTCCTCGCGCAGGGCCGTGAACTCCCGGTCCGGGTACCGGTTGAGGGTCCGGGCCGCCGCGGTGACCTCCTCCACGATCGCGGTGTGCACGTCCGCCGGGACCGGGTGGGTGTTCTCGTTGGTGTTGAGCGCCACGGCGACGTCCAGCTGCGGGGCGCCGTAGGGGGCCTTGCCGCGCAGGTCGTCGCGCAGCGGGAGGGCGTTGAGTCGGTCCAGGTTCTGCGTCACCCGAACAGTTTAGACCTGCCCGCGGCGCCGCCCGCGGAGGGCTCGGACGGGGTGGAGGGGGTCAGTGGGCGGCGCCGAGCTCGATCAGCAGCACGCCGCCCATGATGAGCGCGATGCCCAGCACCATGAGCCGGCTCAGCGGCTCGCCGAAGAGCAGCCGGCCCGCGACCGCGGTGAGCGCCACGCCCGCCGCGGCCCAGATGCCGTAGGCCACGCCCAGCCCCAGACCCTGGCGCAGGGCGAGGGCGAGCAGCGTGAACGCGAGCAGGTAGCCGGTCAGCACGGCGGCGTACCAGCGCCGGCGGCCCTGCGCCGCGACCCGCAGGGACAGGGTGGCGGCGACCTCGGTGAGGATCGCCCCGGTCAGGTACAGCCAGGCCATCAGGCGCCGCCGTCCCCGGCTGCCCGGTGGGCGCCGACCTCCACGCAGAGCACCCCGGCGACCACCAGGGCGATGCCGGCGAGCACCAGCGGGCTCAGGGCCTCCCCGAAGACCAGGGCCGCCAGGAGGGCGGTGAGCGTCACGCCCGTGGCCGCCCAGATCCCGTAGGCCACGCCGACGGGCAGCCCGCGGCGCAGCACCGCCGCGAGGAACACGAACGCGGCGCTGTAGCCGGAGATGACGAGCAGGTACCAGCCCGGGTGTTCCAGGGCGGCCTTCAGGGCCAGCGAGGCGGCCACCTCGCTGCAGATCGCGGCGCCCAGCAGCGGCCAGACGGTGTCCCGCCGGCTCCGGGGCGGCCGCGGGGCACCACGGGCGGACACGATGGACGGCGGGCTGCCGTGGTCGGGACGCGGACGGCGGGCTCCAGGGCTCATGCCCCGACCCTACCGACGCGGAGCACGGCGCCGGGACGGAGTGCCCGGCGGCAGGTCCGGCGTTCGGCCGGCCGGGACGGACGGCCCGTCAGGCGGCGGGGACCTCTAGGAGCTGGCCCGCGTGGAGGAGAGAGCTGTCGAGGTCGTTGAGCTCCACGATCTCGTCCATGACGTCCCGCGGGTCCCGCTCCGGGTCGGCCTGCACGGCCAGGTCCCACAGGCTCTGCCCGGGGTGCACCGTGGCCTGCTCCGTCCCGGCCCCCGTGACGGGCTCGCTGGTGGCCGTGGCCGTGGACGGGACGAGGAAGATCACGGCGAGCACGACCAGTGCCGCGGAGCCGGCCAGCACGGGCAGGCCCAGCAGCACCAGGCGACCCCGCCGGGTCAGGACCAGCGGAGCGCGGGAGGTCCCTGCCGACGGGCGGGCCCGGCGGGCCGCGCGGGCCGGGCCGCCGAGGGGCCGGGGGCGGCGCGCGACGACGGCGCTGAGGGTGGCACTGGCACTCATGACATGAACTCCTTGACGTTCCCGCACGGGGCGGGCGATCTCGAACACCGGTCCGACCGGCGGCCCGTCCGGGCCTGCATGCGATCGAACATACTTTCGAATACCGATGACCCATGTCTAGCACGCGTCTGCGAAGGCTGTCGACACCGGGTCGTACATATGTTTGAAGACACACGGCGTGTCGCCTAGGCTGGGAGCACGTTCGGGCCTCGGGCCGGCACGCGTTCCGACTTCCCCCGGCTCCCTGCTGGCTGAGACCCATCGAAGCACCCGGGTCCGACATCGGAACGGGGCCGGCGCGCACCGGAGGCACCACCAGCCGGACGCGAAAGGACGACGCTCCCATGGCTCAGCCCCCCACCCCCGAGGAGTCCCGCGCCCGGGCCGGGCGCACCGGCGGCCGCGCCCGCGGCCGGGGTCTCAGCGTGCGCCAGCGCACCATCCTCGAGGCCATCCAGCGCTCCATCGCCGAGCACGGATATCCGCCCTCGATGCGCGAGATCGGCGACCTCGTGGGCCTGGCCTCCCTCTCCAGCGTCACCCACCAGCTCTCCCAGCTCGAGAAGCTGGGCTACCTGCGCCGGGACCCGAAGCGCCCCCGGGCGATGGAGGTCCTCACGCCCCTGCAGCTGCGCGACGCGGCCGCCCCGGCGACCCCGGAGGCCCCGCACGAGCCGGCGGACGCGCCCCGCGGCCCCCGTGCCGGTGCACCGGGCGGCGTGGCGGAGCTGTCCACCTCCGCGGACGTGACGATGGTGCCCCTGGTGGGCCACATCGCCGCCGGCGGGCCCATCACCGCCGAGCAGGACGTGGAGGACGTGCTGGCGCTGCCCCGCCAGCTGGTGGGCCACGGCGAGCTGTTCATGCTGCGGGTCAAGGGCGACTCCATGATCGACGCCGCCATCTGCGACGGCGACTGGGTCGTGGTCCGCCGGCAGAGCGCCGCCGACAACGGGGACATCGTGGCCGCCCTGCTCGACGACGAGGCCACGGTGAAGACCTTCCGCCAGCGCGACGGGCACACCTGGCTGCTGCCGCAGAACACCCGCTACGAGCCCATCCTCGGGGACCACGCCACGGTGATGGGCAAGGTCGTCTCGGTGCTGCGCAGCCTCTGAGAGCCGCTGTCCGGCACGCGCTGTCCGACAATCCGCTGTCCGGCACGCGCTGTCCGACAACCCGCTGTCCGGCGCCCGCAGCGGCACGGGGCCCGGCCGCTCGGCCGGGCCCCGTGCCGCGACCTGACCGGGTCAGGCCGTCGCCAGGCGCGCCAGGGCCCCGAGCACCACCGAGCGGTCCGTGGTGGTCCACAGCGGCGGCAGCGACCCGCGCAGGAACCCCCCGTAGCGGGCCGTGGCGATGCGGGAGTCCAGGATCGCCACGACACCTCGGTCCCCACCGGCCCGGATGAGCCGGCCGGCGCCCTGGGCCAGCCGCACGGCCGCGTGCGTCGCGGAGACGGACATGAACCCGTTGCTCCCCGCCCGCTCGGCGGCCCGGCTGCGGGCCGTGGACAGCGGGTCGTCCGGGCGCGGGAAGGGGATCCGGTCGATCATCACCAGCCGGCACGAGGCCCCCGGCACGTCGACGCCCTGCCACAGGCTCATCGTCCCGAACAGGCTCGTGGCGGGGTCGTCCGTGAACTCCTGGACGAGCCCGGCCAGCGAGGACTCCCCCTGGCAGAGGATCGGCAGGTCGGTGCGCCCGCGCAGGGCCTCCGCGGCCTCCTCCGCCGCCCGGCGGGAGGAGAACAGGCCCAGTGCCCCGCCGCGCGAGGCCTCGAGCAGGGCGAGCATCTCCTCCAGCTGGGCCTCGGTCAGGCGCCGGCCCGGCTTCTCCAGGTGCTTGGCGAGGTAGAGGATCCCCTGCCGCGGGTAGTCGAAGGGGCTGCCCACGTCCACGCCCTCCCAGCGCGGGGCGCCCTCGCCGCGGAGCCCGAGGGCCCCGGCGGCGGCGTCGAAGGAGGAGCCGACGGAGAGGGTGGCCGAGGTCAGCACCACGGTGCGGCCGTCGAAGAGGCCCTCCCGCAGGGTCCCGGCCACCGACAGCGGCGCCACGTGCAGGGTGGCCGGGTCGGTGTCCTCGGCAGGGACGTAGCCGCGGCCGGGCTCCCAGCCGCCCTGCCGCGAGATCCAGAGCACCTCGCGGGAGTCGGCGGCGGCGAGGATGCGCTCGGCCAGCTCCAGCACGTCACTGACCCGTGAGCGGGCCATCTGCCGTCCGGCGTCCCCGTCCTTCTCGCCCCCGGAGCCGCCCTTCGACTCGCTCATGACCGTGCGTGCGGCGTCCCGGATCTGGGCCACGGCCGCCGCCTGGGCGTCGTCGAGGCCCCGGTGCAGCAGTTCGGCGGGCGCGCCCAGCAGCGCGGCCTCCAGGTTGGCGGCCCCGGCGGTGAGGGAGTCGGGGTTCGCGGCGGTGTGCTTGCGCGCGGAGGCCGCCGCCGCGCGCACCATGGCCGCGGAGAGCTGGCCGGTGACCGCCCCCGTGACCCGGTCCTGCAGCTCGTGGGCCTCGTCGATCACCACGACGTCGTGCTCGGGCAGGACCGTGATGCCCTCGAACGCGTTGATCGCGAGCAGGGCGTGGTTGGTGATCACGATGTCCGCCTCCCCGGCCCGCTGCTTGGCGAGCTCGGCGAAGCACTGCTCGACCAGGGGGCAGCTGCGGCCCAGGCACTCCTTGGCGGTCACGGAGACCTGGCGCCACGCCTTGTCGCTCACGCCCGGGAGCAGCTCGTCGCGGTCACCGGTGTCGGTGGCGCGCGCCCATTCCCGCAGGCGCTGGACCTCCTGGCCCAGCCGGCCGGGCTGCTCGGTGGTCTCCGGCTGCGCGGCGCCGGGGTGCGGGGCGGCGTCGGGCAGGGCGAAGAGCGCGCCGGGGTCGTCCTCGGACGGGTAGCCGCCCTCGAGCTTGTGCAGGCACGCGTAGTTGCTGCGGCCCTTGAGCAGGGCGACGTCGACCTCGTGCTCGAGCTCTCCCTCCAGGGCGGCCAGCAGGCGGGGGACGTCCCGGCCCACGATCTGCGACTGCAGGGCGAGGGTCGCGGTGGCCACGACCACCGGCTTGTCCGCGTGCTGGGCGTGGGCCACGAGCGGGGCCAGGTAGGCGAGGGACTTGCCGGTGCCGGTGCCGGCCTGGACCAGCAGGTGCCGGCCGCGGTCGAGGGCCTCCGCGACCTTGCCGGTCATCAGCCGCTGTCCGTCCCGGACCTGCCCGCCCATCGCCGTGACGGCGGTGTCGAGCAGGCCCAGGGCGTCCTGCGCCCCGGGCAGGGTCTCCGGCCGTGTGCCGGAGACGTCCTGCCCGGACTCGTCGACGAATGCTGCGGGCACCGGCTCAGGCGCTCTCGGCGCCGAAGCCGGGCGCGTCCTCCGGAGCGAACTCCGCGAGCTCGGCCGCCAGGTCCTCGCGGACCTTCACCAGCAGGTGCGTGCCCTCGGGCAGGTGCTCGGTGCGCAGGATCTCCGCGTCCCAGTCGTGCAGCCGGCTGACGACGTCGCCGCGCTGGTACGGGACCAGCAGGTCCAGCACCGTCTCGGGGCGCGGGATGGACTCGCTGATCCGCTCCCGCAGCGCGTCGAGGCCCTCCCCGGTGCGGGCGGAGACGACCACGACGTTGCGCTCGCGCTGCCGGATCCGCTCGACCACGAAGGGGTCCGCGGCGTCAACCTTGTTGAGCACGATGATCTCGGGGATGTTCTGCGCGTCGATGTCCGTGAACACCTGGCGCACGGCCCGGATCTGGCCCTCCGGGTCCGGGTGGGAGGCGTCCACCACGTGCAGGATGAGGTCTGCGTCGGCGACCTCCTCCAGCGTGGAGCGGAAGGCCTCCACGAGCTGGGTCGGCAGGGACCGCACGAAGCCGACCGTGTCCGAGAGCGTGTAGCCGATCCCGTCGGGGGTCTGCGCCCGGCGGACCGTGGGGTCCAGGGTCGCGAACAGCGCGTTCTCCACGAGCACCCCGGCGTCGGTGAGCCGGTTGAGCAGCGAGGACTTGCCCGCATTGGTGTAGCCGGCGATCGCCACGGAGGGCACGGAGTTGCGGCGGCGGTTGAGCCGCTTGGTCTCCCGGGCCGGCTTCATGGCGGCGATCTCGCGGCGCAGCTTGGCCATCCGCGTGCGGATCCGGCGGCGGTCCAGCTCGATCTTGGTCTCACCGGGCCCGCGCGAGCCGATGCCCTCACCGGCGGCGGCGCGGCCACCGGCCTGGCGGGACAGGGACTCGCCCCAGCCGCGCAGGCGCGGGAGCAGGTACTCGAGCTGCGCGAGCTCGACCTGCGCCTTGCCCTCCTTGGACTTGGCGTGCTGGGCGAAGATGTCGAGGATCAGACCGGTGCGGTCGATGACCTTGACCTTGACGACGTCCTCCAGCCCGCGCCGCTGGGACGGGGCCAGCTCGGAGTCCACGATGACGGTGTCGGCGCCGGTGGCGGCCACGACGTCGCGCAGCTCCTTGGCCTTCCCGGAGCCCAGGAACGTGGCGGGGTCGGGCTTGAGCCGGCGCTGGACGATGCCGTCCAGCACCTCGGACCCGGCGGTCTCGGCGAGAGCGGCGAGCTCCCGCAGGGAGTTCTCCGCCTCCTCGAGGGTGCCCTCGGTCCAGAGACCGGCCAGGACCACGCGCTCGAGGCGCAGCTGGCGGTACTCGAGCTCCGTGACGTCCTCGAGCTCGGTGGACAGGCCCCCGACGCGGCGCAGCGCGCGGCGCTCGTCGAGGTCCTGCTGCTCGCCGTCGTGCTGCGAGTGCTCCTGGCCGCTGTCGGCCAGTTCGCGGGCGCGGCCGGTCAGGGGACCGCTCGCGGCGGACCCGGAGTCCTCGGGCCGGCGGTCGGCGCGCTCTCCGGCGTCGGCCTCCCGGGCCCGGGCCCGGGACAGGACGCGCTCGACGACGTCCTCGAGGTCCTGCCGGCTCAGGCCGTTGTCGGCCTCCACCGCGGGAGCCGCGGTGCTGTGGTCGGCAGGGGTGTTGTTCGACGGGGTCATGGTTCCTTTCGGAAAGGATGTGGTTGCTGTAATTCTAGTCGCGGGCTCCGACGGACGGGGCCTCGGCGGTGGAGCTGCGCGGAGCGGACCGGGTCCGCGCGATCGGTAGCATGAACGTCTATGACACGGCGTTCCGACTCCCCCGATCCCACCGCCGGCCCGGCGGCCCCGAATCCGGGGACCGAGCACTACTTCTCGGAGGATCCCTCGGTGCCGGAGGTGCGCCGCCCGGTGACCGTGGCCCTGCGCGGGCGGGAGGTCGTCCTGCAGACCTCCAACGGCGTCTTCAGTCCGCGAGGTCTCGACAAGGGAACGTCCGTGCTGCTCCGAAATGTTCCCGATCCGGCCGGCGCGGAGCTGCTGGACGTCGGGTGCGGATGGGGCCCGATCGCCCTGAGCCTGGCGGAGGCCGCGCCCGGGGCCCGGGTCACGGCGGTGGACGTCAACGAGCGCTCGCTCGGGCTGACCCGTGACAACGCGGCTGCCCTGGGCCTGGGCAACGTCGAGGTGCTGCTGCCCGAGCAGGTGCCGGCGGACCGCCGCTTCGACACCATCTGGTCCAACCCGCCCATCCGGATCGGCAAGCAGCAGCTGCACGAGCTGCTCCTCCGCTGGCTGCCGCGGCTGAACCCCGGCGGGAGCGCGTGGCTGGTGGTGCAGAAGAACCTGGGTGCCGACTCGCTGCAGAAGTGGCTGGCGGCCGAGCTGGGCGAGTCCTTCCGGGTCTCCCGGCACGCCACCGACAAGGGGTTCCGCGTCCTGCGGGTCGACCGGGCGGCCTGAGCCGGCCGGAGCCGGTCCGAGCCGGGCGCGGCGGCGGGGCTCAGACGAAGGTGCCGTCGGCCACGAGCACGGCGGGGCCGGCGAGGACCACGTGCTCCGCGCCGTCCGGGGCGGGCACGAAGGTCACGGAGACGACCCCGCCGGGCACCTGCACGAGCCACTGGTCCGGAGCGGTGGGCCCGCCCCAGAACCGGGTCGCCGCCGCCGCCGCGCACGCGCCGGTGCCGCAGGACTGCGTCTCGCCCACGCCGCGCTCGTGCACCCGCAGGCGGACCCGGCCCACGCCGTCGTCGTCGCCGTCGGCGGGGACGACGAACTCGACGTTCGTGCCGTCCTCGGGCTCCGGGCGCACCACCGGGGCGGTGAACAGCTCGAGCTGGTCGAGCTTCTCCCCCTCGGCGAGCGCCACGACCGTGTGCGGGTTGCCCATCCCGATGGACAGCGCCGGGCGGGGCACCTTGAGCCCCTTCGCGGTCACGACGGCGTCCGAGCCGCGGGACCGGGCGGTCTCGCCGTCCAGGAAGCTCCAGGGGCCCATGTCCACGGCGTAGCCGGAGTCGGTGCGCGCGACGGTCTTCACCCCGGCGCGGGTGCCGATCCGCAGGACCTCGCCCTCGGGAACCTCGGCGAGACCGCGCTGGACGAGGTAGTGGACGAACACGCGCACGCCGTTGCCGCACATCTCGGCGATCGAGCCGTCGTTGTTGCGGTAGTCCATGAACCACTCGGCGTCCGGGGCGGTCTCCAGCACGGCCCGGCCCTCGGGCAGGGCCTCGCTGCGCACCGCCCGGATCAGGCCGTCGCCGCCGATGCCGCGGTGCCGGTCACAGACCAGGGACACGAGGTGGGCGTCGAGCGCGAGCTGCGCGTCCGGGTCGGTCAGCAGGACGAAGTCGTTGCCCGTGCCGTGGCCCTTCGCGAAGCTGCGCCCGCGCAGCTCCCCCCAGGGCACGGCGGCGTCCGGGGACGGGGCGGTCGGGAGGGTATCGGGCTGCGCTGAGGTCACCCGGACATGATACGCGGCCCGGCCCGTGCGCCGCGGCGGGGTCACGGCCTTCCCCGGTGCCGCCGCCGTGGCTAGCCTGGGGGCACACCGGCCGGGGTCCGGTGCAGCACGTGGGGGCGAGGACGGCCAGGTGGACGCACGAGGCAGCGACCGGGCACCGGACGCACGGAGCACGGTCCCGGGTGCGCGCCGGGGGCCCGGCCCGACCGCGGTCCTGTGGCTGCACCGCTCCGGGCGGCTGGTGACCACGCTGCTGGCGGGCTGGGGGGTCTACCACCTCGTGCTCGAGGACGTCGACGACGGGGGACGGCTGGTGTGGGCCTTCGTGCCCGTCTGGGCGCTGTCGGCGTACGTGCTGCTCCCGTCCCTGAACCGGGTGCTCACCGGCCTGTACGTGCCCCACTACTTCATCGGGCGCGCCCGCACCGCCGACGGGCTGCTGGGCGATCCGGTCAACCTGGCGGTCACGGGCAGCCCGGAGCGGCTGGCCGCGGCCATGCGCGCGGCGGGCTGGACGGCCGCCGATCCCCTGACCCCCGCCACGGCCTGGCACATCAGCCGCGCCGCGGTGCTGCACCGCAGCTACCCGGCCGCCCCGGTCAGCCCGCTGTACGTCTTCGGCCGCCGCCAGGCGCTGGCCTTCGAGCGCGAGGTCGCGGACAGTCCCGCCCAGCGGCACCACGTGCGCTTCTGGGTCTGCCCGCCGGGTTGGCGGCTGCCGGGCGGCGCCCTCGTGGACCTGGTGGGCGCGGCGACCTTCGACCGACGGGTCGGGCTCTCCCTCTTCACGCTGCAGGTGACCCACAAGGTCGCCGCGCGCACCGACGCCGAGCGGGACCTGGTCGTCGCGGCGCTGCGCTCGGCCGGCGCCCGCGTGCACGTGCTGCGCAACTTCTCCTCCGGCTACCACGCCCGCAACGGGGGCGGGGACAGCATCGAGACCGACGGGCACCTGCCCGTCCTCGACGTGCGGGCGGCCCAGCCGGCCGAGCGCCCGGGGGTGGGCCCGATGGCCGATGAGTCGCCGGCCCGCCCGCCGCGCCGTGCCGGGCCCGCCCAGACGTACGGCCGGCTGTTCGGCGCCGGTGAGTCCACCGACCGGACCGTGTACTTCAGCGACGCCGTCTTCGCGATCGCGATGACCCTGCTGGTCCTGGAGCTCATCCTCCCCGGGGACCTCCCGCCGGAGCGGCTGGAGCCGGCGCTGCGGGCTCATCTGCCGCAGTTCCTCGCCTACGTCCTGAGCTTCGCCGTCATCGGCACGGCGTGGATGAGCCACCACCGCCGGTTCACCGTCATCCGCCGCATCGACGGGCGCCTGCAGTGGCTGAACCTGCTGTCCCTGTTCTTCATCGCCCTGCTGCCGATGCCCACGAGCCTGCTCAGCGACTACGGCGGGAGCGGCTCGCCCTGGCCGGCGGCGCTGTACGCCGCGGTGTCGGCGGCCGTCTACGCCTCGCTGAACCTGGTGTGGGCCCATGCGTGGCACGCCGGGCTGATGGCGCCCGAGGTCGACGCCGGCCTGTACCGCTACGTGCTGCGCGGGCTCCTGCCGGCGCCGGTGGTCTTCGCCCTCAGCATTCCGGTGGCGTTCTGGGACCCCGGACTCGCCGCGTGGAGCTGGCTGCTCATCGTCCCTGTCTCCGCCGCGGACGGGTGGTGGCTGCGCCGCTCCACCGCGGTCGACAGCGCCTCCGGCTAGGGGCCGGTGGGCTCGGTCCGGAACCGCTGCACGAGCCGCATCGCCCGTTCCACCGTCTCGGGTCCGGAACCGCCCAGCCAGTGCACCCGCGGGTCCGCCCGGAACCAGGTCAGCTGGCGGCGGGCGAACTGCCGGGTGGCCACCACCGTCGCCTCGGCGGCGTCCTCGGCCGAGGTGCGGCCGTCGACGACGTCGAGGAACTGCCCGTAGCCCAGGGCGCGGGAGGCGGTGCGCCCGGCGCGCAGGCCTCGCCCGGCCAGCTCGCGCACCTCGGCCTCCAGACCGGCCTCCACCATGGCCTCCACCCGCCGGGCGAGCCGGGCGTGCAGCTCCGCCCGGTCGACGTCCAGGGCCAGCTGCACCGTGGGGGCCACGTACTCCCGGCGGGGCATGAACGAGGCGAACGGGCGCCCGGTCAGCTCCCACACCTCCAGGGCGCGCACCAGCCGGCGGTCGTCGCGCACCCGGGCCGCGGACTCGGGGTCCACCCGCAGCAGGCGCTCGCGCAGCGCGCCGGCGCCCTGCGCGGCGAGCTCCCGCTCGAGCCGGGCGCGGATCCGCGGGTCCGTGCCCGGCAGCTCCAGCACGTCCAGGGCGGCCCGGACGTAGAGCCCGGAGCCGCCGACCAGGACGGGCACCCGGCCGCGGGCGCAGATCTGCGCGAAGCAGGACCGGGCCTGCTGCTGGAAGTCGGCCACCGAGGCCTCCTCGGTGACGTCCAGGACGTCGAGGAGGTGGTGGGGCACCCCGCGCCGCTCCTCGGCGGTGGCCTTCGCGGTGCCGATGTCCATGCCGCGGTAGAACTGCATCGAGTCGGCGTTGACCACCTCACCGCCCAGCCGCAGCGCCAGCTCCACGCCCAGGGCGGTCTTGCCGGTGCCCGTGGCGCCGACGACGGCGACGACCGGCGGGGCCTCGGCGCTCACCGGACGGGCAGGCTCGGCATGCCCAGGCTCACGGGCCGCGGGCCGGCGCCGTCGGCGGCGGTGGCGGGCACGCCGCAGGAGTCGGCCTGGCGGCGGTCCCAGGCGTCACCGGCCCGGGAGCGCCGCAACGCGTACTCCCCCGGTCCGCGGGGGTCGGCGATCAGGTGATAGGCGGCTGCGTCGGTCACGGTGACGGTCACGAAGTCGCCGGGCCGGGGTGCCTCCGCGCCCTCCGGCACGGAGAAGTGCACGAGCCGCTGGTCCTGGGCGCGGCCGGAGAGCCGGTGGGTCAGCCCGGACTTCTTGCCCGCCTCCGCCGTGACGAGCAGCTCGACCCGGCGCCCGACCACCCGGCGGTTCTCCTCCGCGGCGATCCGGTCCTGCAGGGCCACGAGGCGCTCGAAGCGCTCCTGCACCACGGCCTTGGGCACCTGGTCGGCCATCTCCCCCGCGGGGGTGCCGGGCCGGATCGAGTACTGGAACGTGTAGGCCGAGGAGAAGCGGGAGGCGGCCACGACGTCGAGGGTGTCCTGGAAGTCCTGCTCGGTCTCCCCCGGGAACCCCACGATGATGTCGGTGGTGATCGCGGCCTGCGGGATCCGCTCGCGCACCGTGTCGAGGATGTCGAGGAAGCGCCGGGAGCGGTACGAGCGGCGCATCCGCCGGAGCACGCGGTCCGAGCCGGACTGCAGCGGCATGTGCAGCTGGGGCATCACGTTGGGGGTCTCGGCCATGGCGTCGATGACGTCGTCGGTGAAGGCCGCCGGGTGCGGGCTGGTGAAGCGCACCCGTTCCAGGCCCTCGATCCGCCCGCAGGCGCGCAGCAGCTTGGCGAAGGCGCCGCGGTCCCCGAACTCCACGCCGTAGGAGTTCACGTTCTGCCCGAGCAGGGTGACCTCCACGGCGCCGTCGTCCACCAGCGCCTGCACCTCGGCGAGGACGTCGCCCGGCCGCCGGTCGCGCTCCTTGCCGCGCAGCGAGGGCACGATGCAGAACGTGCAGGTGTTGTTGCAGCCCACGGAGATCGACACCCAGCCCGAGTAGGCGCTGTCCCGCTTGGTCGGCAGCGTCGAGGGGAAGACCTCGAGGGCGTCGAGGATCTCGAGCTGGGCCTCGGCGTTGTGCCGGGAGCGCTCCAGCAGGGCCGGCAGCGAGCCGATGTTGTGCGTGCCGAAGACGACGTCCACCCACGGGGCCTTCTCCAGGATCGTGTCCTGGTCCTTCTGGGCCAGGCAGCCGCCCACCGCGATCTGCAGGTCCTTGTTGCGCTTCTTGGCCGGGACGAGCTGGCCGAGGTTGCCGTAGAGCTTGTTGTCGGCGTTCTCGCGCACCGCGCAGGTGTTGAAGACCACGAGGTCCGGCTCGCCGCCCGCGGCCGGGACGTAGCCGGCGGCCTCGAGCAGACCGGTGATCCGCTCGGAGTCGTGGACGTTCATCTGGCATCCGAAGGTGCGCACCTCGTAGGAGCGCGGGGCGGGGGCGGCGGAGGACGCGGTCGGGTCCGAGGGCGGGGCGGCAGGGGTCGGGATCACCGGGCAATTGTACGGGCCGAAGGCCGTGCCCGTCCCGTCCGGACCGGGGACACCGCGGCGCGCAGCAGGCGGCCGTCCCGCCGCCCCGGGCACGCTGCCCGTCTCCCGGGTCAGGGGGTGTCCGGGTAGGCCTCGGTCACGTCGTCGTCCGCCGCGGCGCCGGTGCGGGCCTCGAGCTCCTCCTGGACGACGGCGAAGGCCAGTCCCGGGGCGTAGCCCTTGCGCCCGAGCATCCCCACCAGCCGGCGCACCGCCCGGTCCCGCTCTGTGCGGTCCGACAGGTCGAGTCCCGCGGGCAGCTTCCGGCGCACCAGCTCCGCGGCGTCGGCCCGCTCGTCCTCGTCGGTGCGCTGCTCCAGCGCCGCCTCGGCGAGCTCGCCCGAGACGCCGCGGGTGGCCAGCTCCCGGCGGATCGCGGAGCGGGCCAGTTTGCGGGAGCCCGCGCGGGAGCGGACGTAGAGCTCCGCGTACTGGGCGTCGTCGACGAGGCCGACCTCCTCGAAGCGGTCCAGCACCTCACGGGCCGTGTCCTCCGGGACGTTGCGGTCGGCGAGCTTGTCCTCGAGCTGCCGGCGGCTCTTGGCCGAGGCCGTGAGCTGGCGCAGCACGATCGCGCGGGCGACCTCGCGCGGATCGGGCTCCGGGTCCTGGGCGGCGGACGCCGGCGCCGCCGAGCCCTCCGGCCCGCGGTGGCGGGCGGAGGACCGGCGGCGCCGGCGTGCGTACGGGCTCTCGGTCACGGACCCGCTCAGAAGGCCGGGCCGCCGATCTCGGAGGGCAGCCCGGCGACCGGCGACTCCTCCTCGACCTCCGCGGCGCTCTCGGGCTCGGCGACGATCCCGAGCTTGACCAGGATCCGGCGCTCGATCTCCTCCGCCAGCTCCGGGTTGTCCTTCAGGAACCGGCGGGCGTTCTCCTTGCCCTGTCCGAGCTGGTCGCCCTCGTAGGTGAACCAGGCCCCGGACTTCTTGACGATGCCGTGCTCCACGCCCATGTCGATGAGCCCGCCCTCGGTGGAGATGCCCTCCCCGTAGAGGATGTCGAACTCGGCCTGCTTGAAGGGCGGGGCCATCTTGTTCTTGACGATCTTGGCCCGGGTGCGGTTGCCCACCGGGTTCGCCCCGTCCTTGAGCGTCTCGATGCGGCGCACGTCCACGCGCACCGAGGCGTAGAACTTCAGCGCCTTGCCACCGGTGGTGGTCTCGGGGCTGCCGAAGAACACGCCGATCTTCTCGCGCAGCTGGTTGATGAAGATCGCGGTGGTGTTCGAGTGCGAGAGCCGCCCGGTGATCTTGCGCAGCGCCTGGCTCATCAGCCGTGCCTGCAGACCCACGTGGCTGTCGCCCATCTCGCCCTCGATCTCGGCCTTGGGCACCAGGGCCGCCACCGAGTCGATCACGATGATGTCGATGGACCCGGAGCCCACCAGCATGTCCATGATCTCGAGGGCCTGCTCACCGGTGTCCGGCTGCGAGACGAGCAGGCTGTCGGTGTCCACGCCCAGCTTCTCGGCGTAGGCGGGGTCCAGGGCGTGCTCGGCGTCGATGAAGGCGGCGATCCCGCCGGCCTTCTGCACGTTGGCCACCGCGTGCAGCGCCACGGTGGTCTTGCCGGAGGACTCCGGGCCGTAGATCTCCACGACGCGCCCGCGGGGGAACCCGCCGATGCCCAGCGCGACGTCCATGGCGATGGAGCCGGTGGGGATGGTCTCGATCTTGGTGGCCGGGCGGTCGCCCAGGCGCATCACCGAGCCCTTGCCGTAGTTCTTGTCGATCTGCGCGAGGACGGTCTCGAGAGCCTTCTCGCGGTCGCTGCCGAACTGCTGGTCGGCGCTCTGTTTGTTGCCCTTGGCTGCCATGGTTCACCTCGTGATCGGGGGGTTCCGCCGGTGCGGCCGGAACCGTTCGTGCTGGTCGTTTCGTGTTCCACGGTATCGCCGCGGTCGGACACCCTAAGGCCTCCGCACCGGGCCTGGGGACGCCCACCGGCCGGCGGCCCGGGCGGGAGCGGGTTGTGCAGTCCACGCTGCGGTGTCGAATATACCTTCGAACCTTCCCGGGGTCCACGGGCGCGCCGGGACCGGGGCCGGTCAGCTCCGCGGGGGCCGGTCCGCGCCCCACCAGCGCGACTCCGGCACATCCTGCGCCCGGCACAGGGCGAACCACACGGTGCGGGGGTCCACCCCGTCCTCGATGGCCTCCGCGGCCGTGCGGTGACCGAGCTCCCCGAGCACCAGGTCCCGGGCCAGGACCTTGCTGTAGCCCGCTCCGAACTCGTCGGCCATCAGCTCCCAGAAGCTGCTGAGCCTCATGCGCGTCCTCCTCGGTGGTGCTGCGGCCTGCTGGTCCGCGGTGCGTGGTTCGTGTCGTGCCCCGTCGTCGTGCGATGTCCCCGACGCCCGGGGTCCGTCGCGGTGCTGCCGGCAGGGCGGCCGGGCGGGCACGTGCCGGAGGGCCCGGCGGTCCTGGGACCGACGAGCCCTCCGGGACGTCGTGGTGGGCGGGATGCCGCCCGGGTGCTCAGCGGGCGCCGGCCGCGGCGGCCTCGCCGCCGTTGACGCGCCCGAACTCCCGCGAGTACTGCTCGGTCAGGTCGCTGGGCACCGTGTCCGGGACCAGGAGGCCCTCGGCGTAGGCCAGCCGGTCCGCGACCTCGCGCAGCATCTGAGACATCGGGATGTCGAGGGCGGTGCAGATCGAGGCGAGCAGCTCCGAGGAGGCCTCCTTCTGCCCGCGCTCCACCTCGCTCAGGTAGCCGAGAGAGACGCGGGCGCTGTGCGAGACCTCCCGGAGGGTGCGCCCCTGACGCTGACGGACGTTGCGGAGAACCTCACCGATCTCCTGGCGGAGTACACCCATCTTCATGTCCTTCGTCTCGGTACCGCTGTGCTCGTCCAGGCCCACGTCCTTCCAACGGACGACACCATTGACGGACACGGGTTGCTTCGTCATGTGAATCGCTTGTCTCCTCATGTGTGCGGCAGTGTCACCGCCTGCTGCGGACGGTGTCCCCGGCGCCGGCCGGTCGACATCTTGACTTCGAACGGCTCAACTCGAGCCTGCGATCATTGCTAACCACGCTGACGGTTCCATTCTTCCCCGCCGACCGCACTTTTTCACTGGGAGTTGTCTGGGAGCAGGATGGCGGCGGTGAGCCGCTCCAGGGCCGCGGCGACGGTGGCCGCCCGGATGGCCGCGCGGTCGCCCGCGGCCTGCAGCTCCAGTGCGGTCGCGCCCCGGGGGCCGGCCAGGCCGAGGTAGACCGTGCCGACCGGCCGGCCGTCGTGCGGCTCCGGGCCGGCGACGCCGGTGGTGGCCACGGCCCAGTCCGTGCCCAGCACCCGGCGGGCGCCCTCGGCCATGGCCGCCGCGACGTCGGGGTCCACGGAGCCGCGCTCGGCCAGCAGCGCCGCCGGGACGCCGAGGACCTCGGTCTTGACCCTGTTGGAGTAGGACACGACCGCGCCCTCGAAGCAGCCCGAGGCCCCGGGGACGTCGACCACCGCGGCGGCCAGCGCGCCCCCGGTCAGCGACTCGGCGGTGCCGATGGTCAGGCCCCGCCGGACGGCCGCCTCGACGAGCGCGCCGGCGGCCGGCGCCGCGCCGCTCACGCCGGGTTCCGCCCGGCCGGCGAGCGGCGGCGCAGCTGCACGGCCTTGACCACGTAGTCCACGCCGGTCACCACGGTGACCACCAGCGCGGCGCCCATGACGGTCCAGCCCAGCCACGGCCACCAGGCACCCACCAGCGGCGCCAGGGGCAGGAGCAGCAGCAGCAGCGCGACGGTCTGCAGGACCGTCTTGAGCTTCCCGCCCTTGGAGGCGGCCATCACCCCGTAGCGGATCACGACGAAGCGCAGGACCGTGATGCCCCACTCGCGCACGAGGATCACCACGGTGACCCACCACCACAGCTCCCCCAGCATCGAGAGCACCACGAAGGCGGCCCCGGTCAGCAGCTTGTCCGCGATCGGATCGGCGATCTTGCCGAAGCTCGTGATCAACCCGCGGGCCCGGGCGATGTCACCGTCGAGCTTGTCGGTGTACATGGCCACAGCGAACACCGCGAGGGCGGCCCACCGCATGGCCGCGGAGTCCTCCCCCTGGGTGCCGCCCGCCCACAGGAACCAGACGAAGAAGGGCACCAGCACGATGCGCAGGGCGGTGAGCGCATTGGGCAGGTTGAGGTTGGAGGCCGGGTCCGCGGGGCTCATCGGGTGCTCGCTTCCTGGTGGTGGTGGTCGGTCGGCTCAGCGGCCGGTGAGCTGCCAGGCGTCCTCGGAGCCCTCGGGGTCCTCGGCGCCGTCGTGGTGGTCGACCGCGGTGGCCGCCAGCGAGGCCTCGACCGGGTCCTCCCCGTAGTCGACGGATCCGCCGGTCCCGCCGGCCGGCGCCGGCGGCTCCTCGCCGCGGAGCACGGCCAGGGTCGCGGCGAGGTCGTCCGGCTTGACGAGCACGTCCCGGGCCTTGGAGCCCTCGGAGGGTCCGACGACGCCCCGGGACTCCAGCAGGTCCATGAGCCGGCCGGCCTTGGCGAAGCCCACCCGCAGCTTGCGCTGCAGCATGGAGGTGGAGCCGAACTGCGTGGTCACCACGAGCTCGGTGGCCTGCAGGAGCACGTCGAGGTCGTCCCCGATGTCCTCGTCGATGGCCTTCTTGGGGGCCTCCTGGACGACGTCCTCCCGGTAGTGGGCCTTCATCTGGCCCTTGACGTGGTCCACGACCTCGTGGATCTCCGACTCCGAGACCCACGCACCCTGCACGCGCATGGGCTTGGAGGCGCCCATGGGCAGGAAGAGGGCGTCGCCCTGGCCGATGAGCTTCTCGGCGCCGGGCTGGTCCAGCACCACCCGGGAGTCGGTGACCGAGGAGGTGGCGAACGCCATCCGGGAGGGCACGTTGGCCTTGATCAGTCCGGTGACCACGTCCACGGAGGGCCGCTGGGTCGCGAGGACCAGGTGGATCCCGGCCGCGCGGGCGAGCTGGGTGATCCGCACGATCGCGTCCTCGACGTCGCGCGGGGCGACCATCATGAGGTCGGCGAGCTCGTCCACGATCACGAGCAGGTACGGATAAGTCCGGATCACCCGCTTGGAGCCGGGCTCGGGCTGGACCTTGCCGTTGCGCACGGCCTTGTTGAAGTCGTCGACGTGCTTGTAGCCGTAGTGGGAGAGGTCGTCGTAGCGGGCGTCCATCTCGCGCACGACCCACTGCAGCGCCTCGGCGGCCTTCTTGGGGTTGGTGATGATGGGGGTGATCAGGTGCGGGACGCCCTCGTAGGCGGTCAGCTCGACGCGCTTGGGGTCGACCATGACCATCCGCACCTCGTCGGGGGTGGCGCGCATCAGCAGGGAGACGATCATCGAGTTCACGAAGCTCGACTTGCCCGCGCCGGTGGCGCCGGCCACGAGCAGGTGCGGCATCTTCGCGAGGTTGGCCACCACGTAGCCGCCCTCCACGTCCTTGCCCACGCCCATGACCATGGGGTGCTCGGTCTTGCGGGCGTTGTGCGAGCGCAGGACGTCGCCGAGGGACACCGTCTCGCGGTCGGTGTTGGGGATCTCGATCCCGATCGCGGAGCGGCCCGGGATCGGGGAGAGGATGCGCACGTCGGCGGAGGCCACCGCGTAGGCAATGTTCTTCGACAGCGCCGTGACCCGCTCCACCTTCGTGCCGGAGCCGAGCTCGATCTCGTACCGGGTGACGGTGGGCCCGCGGGAGAAGCCCGTGACCACGGCGTCGACGTTGAACTGCTCCAGGACGCTGGTCAGGGCGGCGACCACGGCGTCGTTGGCCTCGGAGCGCTCCTTGGGCGGCGGGCCCTGCACGAGCGCCCCGGGCGTGGGCAGGGAGTAGGCGATGTCCCCCTCGAGCTTGAGCTGCTCCGCCCGGGCCGGGATGGGGGCCTCGGGGGTGTGCGTGCGGGCGGTGACGGAGGTCGAGCCCGCCGGGGCGGGCTCGACGTCCTCGAGCGCCGGGGAACCGGAGCCGGCGGCCGTGTCCGCGGCCGGCTCGAGGCCCTGCTCCCGGCGCAACTTCGTGGCGGCGAGCTGCTCCTGGGTGGGACGCTTCTGCCCCGGGCGCGGGCCGGCCGCCGACTGCGGCGCCTGCTCGGCGGGGGCCGGTGCCCCGGCCGGTTCCGCGGCGTCGGCGGCCCCTGCGGCGGCGGCCTTCCGCCGGGCGGAGTCGACGTCGAAGACGCGGGTGGGGGCGTCTCCCCCGGACCGCTCCTGGTCGACGACGGCCCGTTCGAAGGCCTCGTCCCCGCGGTAGCCGTCGAGGGCGCGCCGCTCGGCCTCGGCCTCCTTGCGCTCGCGGCGCTTCTGCCGCCGGGTCTTGCCCGCCTCGGCGCGCGCGTGGTGCTCGTCCAGGTAGGAGCGGTCGTGGTCCGCGGAGGACAGGTCGGTCGCGGAGACGGGCCCGTCCTGGCCCATCAGCCGCCAGTAGCCCTGCTTGAGCCGGGGTCCGATGAGGTTCACGGGGGTGGCGGTGATCACGAGCACGGACAGGAACAGGACGGCGACGAACACCGCCCCGGCCCCCACCGGGGTGACGAGGGCGCTGAGCGGGTCGGCGGCGAGGAACCCGACGGTGCCCCCGGCGGCGCCCAGGGCCCCGGGGCCGTCGCTCATCGAGGGGCGGCCCAGGAACAGGTGGGCCAGGCCCGAGCCGGCCACCACCGCGGCGCCCAGGCCGATGGCGATCCGGTTGTTGGCGGAGGTCTCCTCGGGATGCCGGAAGCGGCGCAGGGCGAAGCCGGCGAGGGGCAGGGGCAGGACCAGGGCCATCCAGCCGAAGGTGCCGGCGAGCACCTGGTGGACCACGGCGGCGGGCACGGCGATCCAGGCGGCCGGGGCGGCGGGCAGGTTCCACCACTCGACGGCGGCGCTGAGCAGCCCGAGCAGCAGCAGGAACAGCGCCCCGCCGTCCCGCAGCCGCTCGGCGGGCACGTCGGTGCGCAGGGTGCCCATCCGGCGCACCGCGCCGCCGACCACGTGGGCGACGGCCGTCCAGGCGCCCCCGATCACGCGGGCGCACCACAGCAGGGCGGTGCCGAGGGCGTGCAGCGCCCCCGGCGAGCTGTCGGCCGGGCGCGCGGAGGAGCCCCGCGTCGCGGTGGCGGGGCGGGAGGAGCTTTTCCGGCTGGTTCCCGACGACCGCGCGGAAGACGTGCTGTTCTTGCCACGCGACGTCGAGGCGCCCTTGCGGGCAGGGGAAGTACGAGTCGCCATGCTCCCAGGGTAGACCACGGCCTCCCCCCGCCCGCGGTGCCGCACGGGCGGAGGAGGTGGGGTGGTCAGGCCTCGATGACCACCGGGACGATCATGGGCTTGCGGCGCAGCTTGCGGCTGACCCAGGAGCCGATCGTGCGGCGCACCACCTGCTGGAGCTGCTGGGTGGTGTGGTTCTTGCCCGAGTGGTTGATCGCGTCCTCGAGGGCGGCGGTGATCTTCGGCTTGATGTCCTCGAAGACCTGGTCGTCCTCGGCCACGCCCCGGGCGTGCACGTCGGGGCCGGAGACCACCTTGCCGGTGTCCCGGTTGACCACGGTGATCACCGAGATGAAGCCCTCCTCGGCCAGCACCAGGCGGTCCTTGAGGTCGGCGTCGGTGATGGTGCCCACGGAGGAGCCGTCCACGTAGACGTCCCCGCACTCCACCTGCCCGGTGATCCGGACCTGGCCGGCGGTCATGTCCACCACGGTGCCGTTCTCGGCCAGCAGCACGTGGTCGGTCGGGACGCCCGTCTCCTCGGCGAGCTTGCCGTTGGCGATGAGGTGGCGGACCTCGCCGTGCACCGGCATGACGTACTCGGGCTCGATGATGTTGTAGCAGTACAGCAGCTCCCCGGCGGCGGCGTGCCCGGAGACGTGGACCTTGGCGTTGCTCTTGTGCACGACGTTCGCGCCCAGGCGCATGAGCCCGTTGATGATCCGGAACACGGAGTTCTCGTTGCCCGGGATCAGGGAGGACGCGAGGATCACGGTGTCCCCCTCGGTGAGCTGGACCTTGTGGTCCCCGTTGGCCATCCGCGACAGCGCGGCCATCGGCTCGCCCTGCGAGCCGGTGCACATGATGACCAGCTGGGAGTCGGCGTGGTCCTCGATCTTCTTCTGGTCGACCAGGGTGTTCGGCGGGACCTCGAGGTAGCCGAGCTTCTCGGCGATGGTCATGTTGCGGACCATGGAGCGGCCCATGAAGACGACCTTGCGCCCGTGCTCCGCGGCGGCGTCGAGCACCTGCTGCACCCGGTGGACGTGGGAGGAGAAGGACGCCACGACCACGCGCTTGGGGGCCCGGCCGATCACGTCGGCCAGCACCGGGCCGATGTGCTTCTCCGTGGGCGTGAAGCCGGGGACCTCGGCGTTGGTGGAGTCGGTGAGGAACAGGTCCACGCCCTCCTCGCCCAGCCGGGCGAAGTGGCGCAGGTCGGTGATCCGGCCGTCCAGGGGCAGCTGGTCCATCTTGAAGTCGCCGGTGTGCAGCACCGTGCCGGCCCGGGTGCGCAGGAACACGGCCAGCGCATCGGGGATGGAGTGGTTGACGGCGACGAACTCGACCTCGAACTCGCCGAGCCGTTCGACCTGCCCCTCCCGCACCGCCATGGTGTAGGGCTTGATGCGGTGCTCCTGCAGCTTCGCCTCGATGAGCGCGAGCGTGAGCTGGGAGCCGATGACGGGGATGTCCGGCCGGCGCTTGAGCAGGTAGGGCACGGCGCCGATGTGGTCCTCGTGCCCGTGCGTGAGCACCACGGCCACGACGTCGTCGAGCCGGTCGATGATGTAGTTGATGTCCGGGAGGATCAGGTCCACGCCGGGCTGGGTCTCCTCGGGGAAGAGGACCCCGCAGTCGACCACGAGCAGCTGCCCGTTGATCTCGAACACCGTCATGTTTCTGCCGACCTCGCCCAGCCCGCCCAGGGGGACGACGCGCAGCGCGTCCTTGCCGAGGGCGGGGGGAGCGGACAGGTCAGTGTGCCATTGGGTCATGGAACTCTTTCGTCATTCGATGGTGCCGGAGACGATCGAGCCCTCCAGATCCGCGCGGATCAGGGCGGCCTCGGCCTCCGTGGGTGGGACGTGCGGGAGCCGCACGGTGTTGTGCGGCAGCTTGCCCTGCCACATGAGGATCGTCTTGGCCGCCACGGCGCCGGGCGCGCGGGTCATGGTGGCGCGGACCACGGGCTCGAGGTCCAGGTTGAGGCGCTGGGCCGTGCCCAGGTCGCCGGCGCGCACGGCGTCGATGAGCCGGCGGTACTCCGCGGTGGCCACGTGCGTGGTGACGCCCACCAGGCCGGCCGCGCCGAGGGACATCCACGGCAGGGTCAGCCCGTCGTCGCCGGAGTAGTAGAGCAGGTCCGTCTCGGCCAGCACCCGGGTGGCGGCGAGCAGGTCCGCCTTGGCGTCCTTGACGGCCACGATGTTGGGGTGGTTCGCGAGGGAGATCAGGGTCTCGGTGGCGATGGGGATGCCGGAGCGGCCGGGGATGTCGTAGAGCATGATCGGCAGGTCCACGGAGTCGGCGAGGCTGCGGAAGTGCGCCTCGACCCCGGCCTGGGTGGGCTTGTTGTAGTACGGGGTGACGATGAGCAGCCCGTCCATGCCGATCTTCTCGGCCGCCCGGGAGAGGTAGCGGGAGTGCTCGGTGTCGTTGGAGCCGGTGCCGGCCAGCAGCGGCACGCGGGAGCCCACGGCGTCCTTGACCGCGCGGAACACGGAGAGGTTCTCCTCGTCCGTCATGGTCGAGTACTCGCCCGTGGTGCCGCAGACCACCAGGCCGTCGCAGCCGTCGTCGACGAGCCGCGACGCCACGGCCGCGGTGCCCTCCAGGTCCACGGAGCCGTCCTCGGCGAAGACGGTGATCATCGCGGTGAGCAGCGTCCCGAACAGGGGCTTGTCCGGGGTGGTGGGGCGGTCGGCGGAGGAGGACGTGGCGAAGTCAGTCATGGGCCCCAGGCTACCGTCTCCGCGCCGGGGTCCGCGCCGGGGCGGGCGGTCCCGGGGCCGCCGAGGGGGCAGGTCGCGACGGCCACGGCTCAGTCCAGGCCCTCGCCGGCCGGTCCGGCGGCCTCCACGTTGCGGGCCGGGCGCCCCTGGGACAGGGCCACGGCGTCGCGCATCGCGGAGCGGGCGCGGCGGCGGTCCCCGGCGTCGGCGTAGGCCAGGGAGAGCCGGTACCAGTTGCGCCAGTCCCCGGGATCCTCCTCGGTCTGGGCCCGGCGGACGTGGAACCGCTCGTCGGCGGCCGCGCGCACGATCCGCCCGCCCGGAGTGCGCGGCAGGTCGTCCGCGGGCAGCCCGCCCTCCGCCTCCAGGGTGCGGCCGAGCTGCTCGGTGCGGACGCCGAAGAGGACCTCGCGCACCAGCGCCCACACGCCCACGGCCGGCAGCACCAGCAGGGCGAGGCCGAAGGCCTTGGGGATCCAGCCCTCGGTGCCCAGCAGCAGGACCGAGCGGTGCAGGCTCAGGACGAGGTAGACGACGAGCAGGGCGGTCATGGCCGCGGCCAGCGCCTTCGCCCGGCTCGTGGACTCCAGCAGCGTGAAGACCCCGGCGAAGACGAGCACCGCGAGGATCCACAGCTTCGAGCCGTCCGGGATCGGCAGCAGCCACAGGGTCACGGCGCCCGCCGCGAGCAGCACCCAGCCCCAGACGCGCATCGAGCTCATCGGGTCACAGCTCCAGGTCGAGGTAGCCCTCGAGGCCGTGCGTGAGCCCCGGGTGGGAGCCGACCTCGCGCACGCCGAGGACCACGCCGGTCATGAAGGAGATCCGGTCGAAGGAGTCGTGCCGGATGGTGAGCTGCTCCCCGACGCCGCCGAGCAGCGTCTCCTGGTGGGCCACCAGTCCGCGCAGGCGCACGGAGTGCACCCGGACGTCGTCGACGAGCGCCCCGCGCGCGCCGGCCGGGTCGTGCTCGGTGGCGTCGGGCGACGGCGCCGTCCCGGCGGCCCGCCGGGCCTCGCCGACGAGGGCCGCGGTGCGCGCGGCGGTGCCGGAGGGGGCGTCGACCTTGTCCGGGTGGTGCAGCTCCACGATCTCCACCGACTCGAAGAACCGGGCGGCCTGGGCGGAGAAGCGCATCGCCAGCACCGCTCCGACCGAGAAGTTGGGTGCGATCAGCACGCCCACCTCGGGGTGCTCGGCCAGGAGCACCCCGAGCCGGTCCAGCCGCTCGGCGTCCCAGCCGGTCGTGCCGACCACGCAGTGCATGCCGTGCTCCACGGCGAAGCGGACGTTGGTCTCCGTGGCGGAGGGGACGGTGAGGTCGACCACGACCTCGGCGCCGGCGGCGACCAGGGCCTGCAGGGAGTCCTCCCGGCCGAGCTCGGCGACGAGCTGCAGGCCGTCGGCGCGGCGCACCGCCTGGACGGCCTCGCTGCCCATCCGGCCGCGGGCGCCGAGGACGGCGACCCGGAGCTCGGCGGGGACGGACGCCGCGGCGTCGGTGGTCTCGGGGGCGGTGCTCTCGGTCATGGCTCCAACTCTAGGCGACGAGGGGTGGGCGGGGACGGCGGTCAGCGGCGGGAGGGCGCCACGATGGTGGTGACGACGGGGCCCTCGGCCAGCCAGCCGGCGAGCTCCCGGACCTGCTCGGGGGTCACCGAGCGCACCCGGTCCAGCGACTCGTCGATGTCGAGGAACTCCCCCGACTTCAGTTCCGCCGAGCCCAGCCGCGACATCCGCGAGCCGGTGTCCTCCAGGGCGAGCACGGTGCCGCCGCCGAGCTGGCCGACGACCTTGCGCAGCTCGTCGGCGCCGATCCCGTCCGCGGCGAGGGTCTCGAGCCCGCCGGTCATCAGCGCCACGACCTCGTCGGTGCGCGCCGGCAGGCACCCGGCGTACATCCCGAAGTAGCCCGCGTCCGAGTACGCCCCGGAGAAGGAGAACGTGCTGTAGGCCAGCCCGCGCTTCTCCCGGATCTCCTGGAACAGGCGGGAGGACATCCCGCCGCCCAGCGCGGCGTTGAGCACGGTCATCGCGAAGCGGCGCTCGTCGCCGGCGACGATCCCGGGCCGGCCCACGAGCACGTTGGTCTGCTCCACGGGCCGCTCCAGGAAGTGCTCGCCCCACTCGGGGGCCAGCGGGGCGGGGGTGCGCACGCGCCGGGCGACCGGGGCGGCGGGTGCGGACGGGTCCCAGCCCGCGCGGCCGAGGGCCTCCGCGACGAGGGCCACCACCACGTCGTGCTCCAGCCCGCCCGCGGCCGTGACCACGAGGCCCTCGGGCCGGTAGTGCCGCCGGTAGTGCTCGAGCACCGCGTCGCGGGGCACGGCCAGGATCTCCTCCGGCGTGCCGCCGATGGGACGGCCCAGCGGATGGTCGCCCAGCACCCGCTGGGTGAACTCCTCGAAGGCGACGTCCTCGGGGTCGTCCTTGTCCATGGCCAGCTCCTCGAGGATCACCCCCCGCTCCCGTTCGAGCTCCTCCGGGTCGAGGACGGCCGAGGTGACCATGTCGGTGATCACGTCGATGGACATCGGCAGGTCCTCGGCGAGCACCCGGGCGTAGTAGCAGGTGTGCTCCTTGGCCGTGGCCGCGTTGGACTCGCCGCCCACCTCGTCGAAGGCCTCGGCGATCTGCAGCGCGGAGCGCCGGGTGGTGCCCTTGAACAGCAGGTGCTCCAGGAAGTGGGTGGAGCCCAGCCGCCCGGGCTGCTCGTCGCGGGAGCCGACGCCCACCCAGAAGCCGACGGTCACGGCGCGCTGGGCCGGCATCCGCTCGGTGAGCACGCGGGTGCCGCACGGCAGCACGGTGCGCCGCACCACGTTTCCGCCCTCGCCCTCGTGCAGGGTGTGCGTGAACCCCCCGGCCGCGGCGGTCAGCGCCCCGGCGGTGGTGGTCGGTGAACTGCTCAGGACCGCCGAGAGGCGGGCGCCCGGTCCCGGGGTGGTCCCCGGGCCGCGGTCGCCCGCCTCCAGCGGCAGATCGACTGCCGTCATCCAGATGTGCTGCTTTCTGTGCTCGTGCTCTGCTGCGCGCGGGAGTGTCCCGGCTCAGACCTCGGAGGCCGCGTCGTCCTCGGCGAAGACGTTGGGCTCCTCGGCGACCACCGGGGCCAGCGACAGCTTGCCGCGGTCGTCGACCTTGGTGATCTCCACCTGGACCTTCTGGCCCACGCCGAGGACGTCCTCGACGTCGGTGACGCGCTTGCCCTCGTTGAGCTTGCGCAGCTCCGAGATGTGCAGCAGGCCGTCCTTGCCGGGGGTCAGGGAGACGAAGGCGCCGAAGGTCGTGGTCTTCACCACGGTGCCCAGGTAGCGCTCGCCGACCTCGGGGACCTGCGGGTTGGCGATCGCGTTGATCGCCGCGCGGGCCGCCTCGGCCGAGGGGCCGTCGGTGGCGCCGATGTAGACGGTGCCGTCGTCCTCGATCGAGATGTCGGTGCCGGTGTCCTCCTGAATCTGGTTGATCATCTTGCCCTTGGGGCCGATGACCTCGCCGATCTTGGAGACGGGCACCGTCACGGAGATCACGCGCGGAGCGAACTCGCTCATCTCGTCCGGCTGGTCGATGGCGGCGTTGAGCACCCCGAGGATGTGCAGGCGGGCCTCGCGGGCCTGGGTGAGGGCCGCGTCCAGGACGGAGGAGGGGATGCCGTCCAGCTTCGTGTCGAGCTGGATCGCGGTGACGAACTCGGCGGTGCCGGCGACCTTGAAGTCCATGTCGCCCAGCGCGTCCTCGGCGCCCAGGATGTCGGTCAGCGCGGCGTAGCGGGTCTCCCCGTCCACCTCGTCCGAGACCAGACCCATGGCGATGCCGGCCACCGGGGCGCGCAGCGGCACGCCGGCGTTGAGCAGCGACAGGGTCGAGGCGCACACGGAGCCCATCGACGTGGAGCCGTTGGAGCCCAGCGCCTCCGAGACCTGGCGGATGGCGTAGGGGAACTCCTCGCGGGAGGGCAGCACCGGGGTGATGGCCCGCTCGGCCAGCGCGCCGTGACCGATCTCGCGGCGCTTCGGGGAGCCCACGCGGCCGGTCTCGCCGGTGGAGTACGGCGGGAAGTTGTAGTGGTGCACGTAGCGCTTGTGCTTGACCGGGGACAGCGAGTCGATCTGCTGCTCCATCTTGAGCATGTTCAGCGTGGTGACGCCCATGATCTGGGTCTCCCCGCGCTCGAAGATCGCCGAGCCGTGGACCCGGGGCAGGACCTCGACCTCGGCGGTGAGCTGGCGGATGTCCGTCAGGCCGCGGCCGTCGATGCGCACCTGCTCGGTGAGGATCCGCTGGCGCACGGTCTGCTTGGTCAGGGCCTGGTAGGCGCCGTTGACCTCGTCCTTGCGGTCCGCGAAGGGCTTGCCCTCCCCGGTCAGCTCCGCGAGGGTCGACTGGTGCAGCTCGTCGGTCGCGGCCTCGCGCTCCTGCTTGCCGGCGATCGAGTAGACCTCGGCGAGCCGGGTGCCGGCGGTGGCCGCCACGGCCTCCTTGACGTCGTCGCCGAAGCCGCCGAAGCGCGGCAGCTCCATGGCGGGCTTGCCGGCGCGGGCCTTGAGGTCGGCCTGGGCGTCGCACAGGGCCTTGATGGCGGGCTTGGCGGCCTCGAGGCCCTGGGCCACGAGCTCCTCGGTGGGGGCCGCGGCGCCGTTGCTCTTGATCAGGTTCCAGGAGTTGTCGGTGGCCTCGGCCTCGACCATCATGATCGCGACGTCCTCGGTGCCGTCCTTGCCGGTGACGACCCGGCCGGCCACGGCCATGTCGAACACGGCGTTCTCGAGCTGGGAGTGCTTCGGGAAGGCCACCCACTGGTGCTGGCCGTTCTCCCCGGCCATGAGAGCCATGCGCACGCCGCCGACCGGACCCTGGAAGGGCATGCCGGACAGGGTCGTGGACATCGACGCGGCGTTGATCGCCACGGTGTTGTAGATCTCGTCCGGGTTGATGGACAGGATCGTCACGACGACCTGGACCTCGTTGCGAATGCCCTTGCCGAAGGCCGGGCGCAGCGGGCGGTCGATGAGCCGGCAGGTGAGGATCGCGTCCGTGGAGGGGCGGCCCTCGCGGCGGAAGAACGAGCCGGGGATGCGCCCGGCGGCGTACATGCGCTCCTCGACGTCGACCGTCAGGGGGAAGAAGTCGAAGCCCTCGCGGGGGGACTTGCCCACCGTGGTGGCGGAGAGCATGGTGGTGTCCTCGTCGATGGAGACGAGGGTGGAGCCGGCGGCCTGCTTGGCGAGGCGGCCGGTCTCGAAGCGCACGACGCGCTTTCCGTAGGAGCCGTTGTCGATGACGGCTTCGGCGTACTGGATCTCGGGACCCTCCAAGGGTCACCTCCGTTTCGTGTCGGCGGGGCGGCCCGCGCGCCACCCGGTCTTCGATCGAGATCCACGGACCGCCGGGGCCCGCGGGGGCCGTCCGGTTTCCGGAGATCACTACCGAGGACCGCGAATGATCGGCGCGGTGGCCCCGTCTGGGGTTCGGTGGTGCTGCAGTGTGCGGTGGTGCTCACCCGTCCGGGACGGACGGGGGTGGTGCTCGGCGGCGCCCTCCCGGGGGCCGGGGGGACGCCGCCGGGGGCCGACTAGCGGCGCAGGCCGAGGCGCTCGATGAGCGTGCGGTAGCGCGTGATGTCGGTGTCGCGCAGGTAGGTCAGCATGCGACGACGACGACCGACCAGGGCCATCAGGCCGCGGCGGGTGTGGTGGTCGTGCTTGTGCTGCTTCAGGTGCTCCGTCAGATCGGCGATCCGGCGGGTCAGGACCGCGATCTGCACCTCGGGCGAACCGGTGTCGCCCTCGTGGGTGGCGAAGTCCTGGATGATCTGCTGCTTGACGGCGGCGTCGAGTGCCACGTGTAACTCCGTTCGAGTCAGTACCGTGCGGCCCGGTCGGCGGGTTCGCCGCCGGGTCCCGGGAGCTCCCGGGGGTCCGACAACCACGGACTGCAGTCGGACCGCCGTCAAGTCTACCGGACGCGCGCAGATCACCCCAGCGGGGCGGCCCGCGGCGCGCTGGGCTGGGTGCTCCCGGGGCCGTGGGCCAAGATGGGAGGGACACCACGACCAGGGCCCGAGCGCGCTCGGGCACGGAGCACAGGAGCAGCCCGTGAGCAAGGACACCCAGGAGGGCCGGGGCCTCGAGCCCGCCGGCCGCACGCACACCATGCGGGACGGCCGGCGCATCCCCGCGATCGGTCTGGGGACCTACCCCATGGACGACGCCGAGGCGGAGGCGAACGTCGCCGAGGCGCTGATGCGCGGCTACCGGATGGTCGACACGGCCGTGAACTACGGCAACGAGACCGGGGTGGGCCGCGGGGTCGCCGCCTCCGGCGTGCCCCGCGGCGAGCTGTTCCTGACCACGAAGCTGCCGGGCCGGGACCACGGCACCGACGCCGTGCGCCGCTCCCTCGACGGGTCGCTGCGGCGGCTGGGCACCGACCACGTGGACCTCTACCTCATCCACTGGCCGAACCCGTCGGTGGACCGCTACGTGGAGACGTGGCGGACCATGCTGGAGCTGCAGGAGGAGGGCCTGGTCCGCTCGGTGGGGGTGTCCAACTTCACCCCGGCGCACATCCGCCGGCTGGTGGCGGAGACCGGGACGACCCCGGCCGTGAACCAGGTCGAGCTGCATCCGCAGTACCAGCAGGAGCGGCTGCGGGAGTTCCACGAGGAGCACCGCATCGTCACGCAGGCCTGGTCCCCGCTGGGCCGCAAGACGGACGTCCTCCAGCACGAGTGGATCGCGCGGATCGCCCGGCGGATCGGGCGCACCCCGGCGCAGGTCGTGCTGCGCTGGCACCTGCAGTCCCGGACCGTGCCGATCCCGAAGACCTCCGACACCCGGCGGATGGCCGAGAACCTGGACGTCTTCGACTGGGAGCTGGACGAGGAGCAGATGCAGCGGCTGCAGATGCTGCACACCGGGATCAGCGGCTCGGGCTTCGACCCGAACACGCACGAGGAGATGTAGCGCCGGGCCGCCGGGGGCTCAGCCCTCGGCGGCCAGGATCCGCCGGGTGCGGGCCACGTCGTCGTCCATCTGTGCCACGAGCTTGTCGACGCCCTCGTAGGCGACCATCCCGCGCAGCCGCTCCACGAACTCGACGACCACGTCCTGGCCGTAGAGGTCGAAGTCCTCGACCCGCTCCGCGGGGCGGTCGATGACGTGGGCCTCCACCTGGCGCGGGACGTTCTCGAACGTGGGGTTGGAGCCCACGGAGATCGCGGTGGGCCAGCGGGTGCCGTGGGCGTCGACCAGCCACCCGGCGTAGACGCCGTCCGCGGGGACGAACCCGGCGGTCTCCGGGGACAGGTTGGCCGTGGGGTAGCCCAGCTCCCGTCCCCGGGCCGCCCCGTGCACGACCTCCCCGCGCACCCGGTGGTTGCGCCCGAGCAGCCGGGCGGCGGCGCGCACGTCCCCGGCCTGCAGGCAGGAGCGGATCCACGTCGACGAGCAGCGGCGCTCCCCCGACGGGGCGTGCCGGGTGTCCTCGCCGTCCAGCGGGTCGAGCAGGTCGTCGACCACCCGGACCTCGAAGCCGTGGCGCTCCCCCAGCTCCCGCAGCGTGTCGATGTTGCCGGAGTTGCCGCGGCCCAGGCGGGTGTCGGAGCCCACCACCAGGCAGCGGGCGCCGAGCGGCCCGACCAGGGTGCCCAGCACGAACTCCTCGGTGGTCTGCTCGGCGAACTCCAGGGTGTACCGCAGCACGAGCACCGCGTCCGCCCCGGTCTGCTCGAGGGCGTCGAGCTTGTCCTCGGTGCCCATGATCAGCCCGGGCGAGCTGTCGGGCCGGTGCACCTGGGCCGGGTGCGGGTCGAACGTCACCACCACCGAGGCCCAGCCGCGCTCGCGGGCGGAGCTGACGAGCTGGGACATCACCTGCTGGTGGCCCCGGTGGACGCCGTCGAAGTTGCCGAGGGTGACCACCGACGGGCCGAAGCCCGGGGGGACGTCAGAGAGATCTCGCCAGCGGAACACGGTTCTCCTCGCAGGATCGGGACAGGCAGGAACGGGACGGGACGGGGCCGGGGGGTCAGCGCGGGGCGCCGGGCGGGGGCGGGCCGTCCCAGGCGGTGCGGGGGGTGCGGGGGTCGTCGGCCCCGAGGGTGAGGATCCAGGCGTCGACGGAGGCGCCGCGCTGCTCCATGAACCCGTCGATGCGCACCGGCGACCGGAAGCCCAGCTTCCACGCGAGCTTGCGGCTGGCCCAGTTGGGGACCTTCGCCATCCAGTAAGCATAGGTCAGTCCCAGGTGCTCGAAGCCGTGGTCGAGCAGCAGCCGGCAGGCGGCCTCGGCGGCCCCGGTGCCCCGGGCGTGCGGGCCGAAGTTGAGCCCGACGTCGGCGGTGGTGCCGCGCAGCGCGTTGAACCCCACGGTCCCGTAGAGGCGGTCGGTCGCGGCGTCGGCGGCGGCCCAGTTGTACTCGCGGCCCGCACGCCAGGCCTCGGGGACGAAGTGCTCGACGTACCAGCGGGCGTCGGACTCCGTGTAGCCCAGCGGCACGGTGGTGAACTCGGCGGCCGCCGGATCGGCGCAGTTGCGGGTCAGCTGCGGGACGTCGCGCTCGTCGAGCCGGCGCAGGACCACGGTCCCGTCGGTGAGGACGGGGACGTCGTAGTCTCCGGCGCCGTCGGGGCGTGCGGGCATGGGTGTGGTCCTTTCGGGAGGGTGCGGCGCGGGGCGCTCCGGCCCGCGCACGAGCCTACCCGCTGCGGGCGCCCGCCCGGCGCGGGGAGGCCGGGCTCCCCCGGCGGCGGGTTCAGGCGCCGGGAACGGCGGCCCGGGGCCGGGAGCGCCACAGCCACGCGAGACCGACCAGGGGCAGGACCAGCGGTACGTAGCCGTAGCCCTGGCCGAAGTGCGACCACACGCTGGCCTTCGGGAACAGCTCGGGGGCGAGCACCGAGAGCAGCCCCACGCCGAGCACCCCGCACAGCTCGACCAGCACGGCCGCCACGGCCACGCGGTGCCAGCGGGCACCGGGCCGGGCGAGGGCCACGGTGGCGAGCACGTACACCGCCGCGGCGAAGGCGGAGAGCAGGTACGGCAGCGGGGCGGCGCCGAAGTCGGTGAGGATCTGGTACAGGGACCGCACCCCGGCCGAGAGCGAGAACACCGCGTAGACCACCACGACCAGACGGCCGAAGCCCGAGGACTTCCGGTCGGCGCGCCCGCCGCCGCGCCGGGGACCGAAACGCTGCTGCAGGCGGGTGCGCCCGGGGTCGGGGTGGTGGGTCATCGGGCGGTCTCCTGGTCGGGCGGGGCGGACGGCGGGCGGGGGCTCACTGGTAGTACCAGATGAAGTTCATGCGGTAGACCATGATCGCCACCACGGGCCCCGCGGCGGCGAGCACGTAGTTGGACCAGGCCGAGCGCTCCACCAGCGACCACACGAAGGTCCCGGCGGGGATGAGCAGCGCGGTCAGCAGGTAGCCCCAGTACTCCAGCGCCGAGCCGGTGGGTGCGGGGCCCACCAGGTGCATGACGACCGAGCCCACCGCGTAGGCCAGGAGGAAGGCCTCCAGCAGCAGCACGGAGCCCTGGGTCCAGTCGTCGGGCCGCCGGCCCCGCAGGGCCTGCACCGCGCACACCAGGAAGGACGCCCCGCCGAGCAGGACCGCGGCCCAGAACCAGCCGTCGTAGCCCCACAGCATCAGCGGTCTTGCCCCCGCTCCGCGGGCGGCCCGGGGGTCTCGGGAAACCGTTCCCCGGGCAGGAACACGAGCACGGGCTTGGCCGTGCGGGCACCGCGCTCGCCCCGGTCGCGGAGCAGGGCGACGAGCCGTCCGTCCGGGGCCAGCCCGGCGGTCACCGCCTCGTTGTCGAGGGGGCCCTCCGCCGGGTCCCCCGCGGACGGCCCGATCCGGCGCCCGTCGGCGAGGTCGCCCGCCTCGGCGGCCGTGAGCCGGCGGACGGGGAAGAGCCCGGCGGCGGCCCGCTCCAGGGTGGTCACGGGCAGGGGGCGGCCCGCGGCGACGTCGGCGGCCAGCTCGTCCAGGGTGGAGGCGTGCTCGAGGGTCAGCGCGCCCACGCGGGTGCGGCGCAGGGCGGTGAGGTGCCCGCCGACCCCCAGGGCCTCGCCGAGGTCCCGCGCCAGGGCGCGCACGTAGGTGCCGGTGCTGCAGGAGACGGTGGCCTCGACGTCGAGGACCGGCCGGCCGGCGTCGTCGTGGGTCCGCGTGATCCGGTGCACGTCGAAGGCGGAGACCGTCACGGGGCGGGCGGCGAGCTCCACGTCCTGCCCGGCGCGCACCTGGGCGTAGGCCCGCCGTCCGTCGACCTTGATGGCGCTGACCTTGGCCGGGACCTGCTGGAGGGCACCGGTGAGCCGGGCGACCGCCGCGGTGACGGCCTCGTCGGTGAGCGCCTCGACGTCGGCGGGCTCGGCCACGGCGACCAGCTCGCCCTCGGCGTCGTCGGTCACCGTCGCCTGCCCCAGCCGCAGGGTGGTCTCGTAGGTCTTGTCCTGGCCGACCACCCAGGTCAGCAGGCGGGTGGCCTTCTCGACGCCCACCACCAGCACCCCGGTGGCCATGGGGTCCAGGGTGCCGGCGTGGCCGACCTTCCGGGTGCCGGCGAGCCGGCGCATCCGGGCGACGACGTCGTGGCTGGTCCAGCCGGCGGGCTTGTCCACGACCACGAGCCCGGACACCGTCGGCAGGGACGGGTCCGGGCTCGGGACGTCGTGCGGGGCGCGGGCCATCGGTCCGGTGCCTGCCGCGCTCAGCGGGACGGGGAGGACTCGTCGTCCTCCTCGGCGGGCCGGCGGTAGGGGTCCTCCCCCGCCGCCCAGGTGGCCGAGGCGGCCTGCGCGGCGACCTCGGCGTCCTTCTCCTTGGCGGCGCGCAGCACCTCCTCCAGGTGGGAGGCGTTCACGGGGATCTCGTCCGGGACGAACGTGAGGGTCGGGGTGAGGCGGGCGGTGATGTTGCGGCTGACCTCGCTGCGCAGGACGCCCTTGGCGGACTCCAGGGCCGCGCGGGTGCTCTCCTGCTCCTCGGCGGTGCCGAATACCGTGTAGTACAGCGTCGCGTGCTGCAGGTCGTTGGTCACCCGGGCGTCCGTGATGGTCACGAAGCCGAGCCGGGGGTCCTTGACCCGGCGCTCGAGCGCCTGGGCGACGACCACCTTGATCCGGTCGGCGAGTCGGGCGGCGCGTGCTGCGTCAGCCATGGTGGGTGCTCCTCGGTTGTTCGACGGTGCGTCCGTCCGGCAGTGCCGTCGTCCGTCAGTGCCGTCGTTCGTCAGTGCTGTCGTTCGGGGGTGCTGCGGTTGGGGTGTGCTGTGGTGCACACGGTGGCGGCGGCACGGACGGGCACCGGGCCCGTCCGTGCCGCCGCGGCGGCCCCGCGCACGGGGCGCGGGGGCGGGGACGGGTCAGGCGCGCGGCTTCTCGCGCATCTCCCACGTCTCGATGAGGTCGCCCTCGCGGATGTCGTTGAAGGAGCCGAGCCCGATACCGCACTCGTAGCCCTCGCGGACCTCGGTCGCGTCGTCCTTGAACCGGCGCAGCGAGTCGATGGTGAGGTTCTCGGCCACGACGCTGCCGTCCCGGACCAGCCGGGCCTTGGAGTTCCGGCGGATGGTGCCCTTGGTGATGTAGGCACCGGCGATGTTGCCCCACTTGGAGGAGCGGTACACCTCGCGGATCTCGGCGGTGCCGAGCTCCACCTCCTCGTACTCCGGCTTGAGCATGCCCTTGAGCGCGCTCTCGACGTCGTCGATGGCGTTGTAGATCACCGAGTAGAACTTCATCTCGACGCCCTCGCGGTCGGCCAGTTCCGTCACGCGCTCGGCGGGGCGGACGTTGAAGCCGATGATGATGGCGTTGTCCACGGTCGCCAGGTTGACGTCGTTCTGGGTGATCGCGCCCACGCCGCGGTGGATGACGCGCAGCTGGACCTCCTCGCCCACGTCGATCTTCAGCAGCGAGTCCTCCAGCGCCTCGACGGCACCGGACACGTCGCCCTTGATGATGAGGTTGAGCGTGTCGATCTTGCCCGCGGCCACGGCCTCGTCGAAGGACTCCAGCGTGATCCGCTTGCGGCGCTTGGCGAGCAGCGCGTTGCGGTCCGCCGCCTGCCGCTTCTCGGCGATCTGGCGCGCGGTGCGCTCCTCCGGGGTGGACAGGAACGTGTCACCGGCGCGGGGCACCGAGTCCAGGCCGAGGACCTGCACCGGCCGCGAGGGACCGGCCTGCTCGACCGACTTGCCGTTCTCGTCGAACATGGCGCGCACGCGGCCGTACGCGGCGCCGGCGACGATCGCGTCGCCGACGCGCAGCGTGCCGGACTGCACGAGCACGGTCGAGACCGCACCGCGGCCCTTGTCCAGGTTCGCCTCGATGGCCACGCCGCGGGCGTCCTTGTTGGGGTTCGCCTGCAGCTCGAGCGCGCCGTCCGCGGTCAGCACGATCGCGTCCAGCAGGTCGTCGATGTTCAGGTCCTGGCGGGCCGAGACGTCGACGAACATGGTGTCGCCGCCGTACTCCTCCGGGACCAGGCCGTACTCGGTGAGCTGACCGCGGATCTTGTCCGGGTTCGCCTCGGGCTTGTCGATCTTGTTGACCGCCACCACGATCGGCACACCGGCGGCCTGGGCGTGGTTGAGCGCCTCGACCGTCTGCGGCATGACGCCGTCGTCCGCGGCGACCACGAGCACGGCGATGTCCGTCACCTGGGCACCACGGGCACGCATGGCGGTGAACGCCTCGTGACCCGGGGTGTCGATGAAGGTGATCTGCCGCTCCTGGCCGTCCACCTCGGTCTCGATCTGGTAGGCGCCGATGTGCTGGGTGATGCCGCCGGCCTCCCCCTCGATCACCTTGGTGTTGCGGATCGCGTCGAGCAGGCGGGTCTTGCCGTGGTCGACGTGGCCCATGACGGTCACGACCGGCGGGCGCGCCTCCAGCACGTCCTCGCCCTCGGCCGCGGCCTCGGCCTCCAGGTCGATGTCGAAGGACTCGAAGAGCTCGCGCTCCTCGTCCTCCGGGGAGACGACCTGGATCTTGTACCCGAGCTCGGCGCCCAGCAGCTGGAAGGTGTCCTCGTCGAGGGACTGCGTCTGGGTGGCCATCTCGCCGAGGTGGATGAGCACCGTGACGAGGGAGGCCGGGTTCGCGTTGATCTTCTCGGCGAAGTCCGTCAGGGACGCGCCGCGGCGCAGGCGCACGACCGTGGTGCCGTCGCCGTGGGGCACGGAGACACCACCGACGGACGGGGCCTTCATCTGCTCGAGCTCCTGGCGCTTCGCCCGCTTCGACTTGCGCTGCTTGCCGCGCGCACCGCCGCGCCCGAAGGCGCCCTGGGTGCCGCCGCGGCCGCCGCGGCCGGGGCCGCCGCCGGGACGGGAGAACCCGCCGCCGCCGCCGGGACCGCCGCGCCGGGGACCGGCTCCGCCGCCGGCCGGCCGCGAGCCGATCGGGGCCACGCCGGAGGTGTGTCCGGGCATCATGTTCGGGCTGGGACGGGCGCCGCCGGGGCGGGGGCCGCCCTGGGGACGGGGTCCGCCCTGGCCCTGCGGACGCGGACCCGCCGCGCCCTGGCCCTGCGGGCGCGGACCGCCCTGGCCCTGGGGACGCGGTCCGCCCTGGCGCTCGGGGCGGCCCGTGCGCATGCCCTGCTGGGCGGCGAACGGGTTGTTGCCCGGGCGGGGGCCGCCGGGACGGGGCGCGCCGGGACGGGGCCCGGCCGAGCCCGGGCGGGGAGCCGCGGCGCCGGGGCGCGGCGCGGCCGAGCCCGGGCGGGGCGCGCCGCCGCGGGACATCCCCTGCTGGGTGGCGAACGGGTTGTTGCCCGGGCGGGGCCCGGGGCTGGGTGCCTTGGCGCCCGGCGAGGCGGGACGCTGTGCGGCGGGACGCTCCGGGGCGGACGGCTGCTCGGCGCGGGCGGCCGGCTGCTGGGCGGAGTCCTGCTGGGCGGGCTTGGCGGCCGGCTTCTCGGCCGGCTTGGCGGCCGCCGGGCCCGGGCTGGGCGCGGCGGAGCCCGGCTTGGCGGACGTGCCGGGCCGGGGTGCGGGGCGGCCCGGCTTCGCGGGGGACGGCGCGTTGCCGCCGGCCGGGCGGGCGGGGGCCGCGGCGGCCTTGTCCGCCTTGTCGGCGAACGCCGAGCGCAGCTTCTTGGCGACGGGGGGCTCGACGGTCGAGGACGCGCCTCGGACGAACTCACCCAGGGTCTGAAGCGTGGAAATCGCTTCCTTGGACGTTATTCCGAGCTCTTTCGCGAGCTCGTGAACGCGGGGCTTGGCCACTTCTCTCCTGTCTCGGTCCGCACCGAAACAGGCACGAACCACTTATTTTCCGTTGAGGCTCCCGGGGTGTCGGCCGTCGACGACGGCGCGCCGGCCCAGGAGGCCGTAGGCAGAGCACAACGAAGCACTCATCGCTGGGCACTCATCGGTTTTCCATCGGTTCTCTGACTCGCTTTCCAGTTCTGACCCGCGTGTGGACGTGGTCACCGGTCCGGTCGGACCGCGCGGGCTGCCGTCCGGGGACGGCTGTGGTCGGCACTCGTGCGCCCGGTCGCCGGGCTGTCCGCGAGGACAGCAGGGCGTCCAGCTCGGGGGCGATCCCCTCGGTGTCCACGGGGGCCCGGAACGCGCGCTGGAAGGCGCGGCGGCGCAGGGCCGTGTCCAGGCACTCGCGGGAGGGGTGGAGCCAGGCTCCACGACCGCCGAGGCGCCCGCTCCGGTCGAGCACGGCCCTTCGGCCGCCGTCGTCCGGCTCGGTCACCACACGTACGAGCTGGTCAGGGTGGTCGGTGGTCCGGCATCCGATGCACGTGCGACGGGAGTCCGCACTCACTCAGGGCTCCTCGTCTCGCGGCGGGACGTCGGAACGGCTCGCGCGGGCCGGGGATCCGGCGCCGGACAGGGACCACCAACGATCTGACCGTGGACCAGTCTATCCCGGGGACGGCCCTGAGCCGAAACCGGGCGGGCGGGGACCCGCGGGGCGGGTCCGTGCGGCGGCTCGGGTCCCGCTCCCGGAGCGGGCTCAGGCCCGCGCGGCCGCCTTCGACTCGGGGACGATGTCGATCTTCCAGCCGGTGAGCTTCGCGGCGAGGCGGGCGTTCTGCCCCTCCTTGCCGATGGCCAGGGACAGCTGGGAGTCGGGGACGACGGCGCGGGAGGAGCGGGCGCGCTCGTCGAGCACGGTGACCCGGGACACCTTCGCCGGGGACAGGGCGTTGGCGATGCAGCGGGCCGGGTCGTCGGACCAGTCCACGATGTCGATCTTCTCGTCGTGCAGCTCGCTCATCACCGCGCGCACCCGGGAGCCCATCTCGCCGATGCAGGCGCCCTTGGCGTTGATCCCGCCCTGGGTGGCGCGCACGGCGATCTTGGTGCGGTGCCCGGCCTCGCGGGCCACGGCCATGATCTCGACGGAGCCGTCGGCGATCTCCGGCACCTCCATCTCGAAGAGCCGGCGCACGAGATCGGGGTGGGAGCGGGACAGCGTGATGGACGGGCCCTTCATGCCGCGCTTGACCTCCACCACGAAGGCCCGGATCCGGGACCCGTGCAGGTACTTCTCGCCCGGGGACTGCTCGTGCGGGGGCAGCACGCCCTCCACGGTGCCGAGGTCGACCTGCACCATGTGCGGATTGTGGCCCTGCTGGATCTGCCCGGACACGATCTCGCCCTCGCGGCCCTTGAAGTGGCCCAGCACGGCGTCGTCCTCGACGTCGCGCAGGCGCTGCAGGATGACCTGGCGGGCCGTGGAGGCCGCGATCCGTCCGAAGCCGGCCGGGGTGTCGTCGAACTCCCCGATCGCCTCACCGTCCTCGTCGAGCTCGGGGGCCCAGATGGTCACGTGCCCGCTCCGGCGCTCGATCTCGGCGCGGGCGCCCGGCAGCGCCCCGGGGCTCTTCTGGTAGGCCAGCAGGAGGGCCTGCTCGATCGTGGGGATGAGCAGGTCCACGGGGATGTCGCGCTCACGCTCCAGCAGTCGGAGGGTGCTCATATCGATGTCCATGTCCGGCCTTCCTCACGTGTCGACCCCGGGGACGAAACAGCGCGCCGTCGGTGAGGACGGAGCGCTGCCACGGGTCGTGTTCGCACACTTGTTCGTTGTACTCGGTTGTCGTCGCACTGCGGACCGCGGCGCCGGTGGGCGCCGCGGCGTCAACGGCACATCTTACACTCGCCCCGGGGTGCTCCGGGGCGCTCAGTCCGTGAACTCGACCTCCACCTTGGCCCGGCGCACGCGGTCGAACGACCACCGCTCCGGGTCGAGCAGCCTGGCGGGCATGCCCTTCTTCGCCTGGTGGCTGCGCTGCAGGACCACCCCGTCCTGCGCCACCTCCAGCAGCCGGGCGGTGAACTTCTCCCCCTCCACGGGGGTGACGCGCACCAGCCGCCCGATCGAGCGCCGCCAGTGCCGGGTCTCGGTGAGCTCCCGGGTGGCACCCGGGGAGGAGACCTCCAGCTCGTAGGCGGACCCGGGCACGGGGTCGTCCCGGTCCAGGGCGTCGGAGACCGCGCGGGCCACCTCGGCGATGCGGTCGATGTCCACGCTGTCGGTGCGGTCCTCGGGCAGGTCGACGAGCACCTGCAGCACCAGCCCGGTGCCGCTCGGCTTCAGGGCGACGTCCTCCAGGACCAGGCCCGTCTCCTCCACGACCGGTCCGATCAGATCGGTCAGCCGCCGGCGGTCGTCGGGTCCGGTGCTGCTCTGCTCGCTCACGGGGATCTCCTGGTGCTCTCGGGTCGGGCGGGGGTCGCTCCAGCAGATCCTATGATGAACCGGGACCCCGCCCTCTCCCCTCCCCCGTCCAGGAGCCCCCGGTGACCGATCCCCGCACGCCCGCCCGCCGGGTGCTCCCGCCGCTGCCGACGGTGCTGCTGACGGTGCTGGTGGTGCTCCTCGCCGCGCTCGGCGGCTGGCGGCTCGGCGCGGCGCGGCCCGTGCCCCCGGACGAGGTGGCCCGGGCGGACGCGTGGTCGCGCACGGAGACGCTGCTGAGGCACCCGTCCCTGGAGGACCTGGAGGAGGGTGCGGCCGTGCGCGCGGACCTGGACCGCCAGCTCGCCGCCCTGGGTCCGGCGCCCGTAACCCGGGCCTCGGCCGCGGCGCGGGCCGCGCACCCCTCCCCCTCGGAGGCCGCCGGGCCCGGAGCGCCGGCGGGCACCGAGGACCTCGCCGGCGCCCTGGCGCGCTCTGCCGCGGCCCTGGCCCGGGACGCCCTGGACGCCGAGGACCCCGCCCTGGCGCGCGTCCTCGGCGCCGCCGCGGCCTCGCGGGCGACCACGGCCGGGCAGCTGGGCGGGGCTGCCGCGGTGCCGCGGCTGTGCGCACCCGGCGCAGACCGCGGTTCCGGGGCGACGACGTCCGCCGCGGCGCCGCTGTGGTCGGCGCTGGACCGGGCCGGCTACGCCCTCGAGGCGCTGGCCGCCCGCACCGGGCCGACCGGCGCACCGGCGGACGCTGCCCTGCGGCAGGCCCGCGCGGACGTGGCGGACCTGCTGGAGGCACCCGTTGCGCGCGGGGTGCTCGCGGCGGAGCCCGGGCTGCGCGCCGGCGCCTACGTCCTGCCCGGCCAGCTCTGGGAGGACCCCCGCCGGGGCGCCGGAGCGGCGGCGGGCGACGTGCAGGAGGCCGCCGCGCACGCCCTCGCCCAGGGCGGGCCGGCGACACGCTGCTGGGCGCTCCGAGCGCTGGAGCGGGCCGGCACGCTCCGCGCGGAGGTCAGCGGCGAGGTGGACGCCCTGCCCGGGGTGCTCCCCGACGACCCCTCCGCCGTGCCCGGCGCACCGTGACGCACGGCCGGCGTCGCCCCGGGAGGACCCGGTGACCCGTCGCCGGAGGGCGGGCCGGGCCACGGCCCCGCAGGGCTCGGCCCCGCAGGAACGGGGGCCCGCGGAGCAAGGTCCCCGGATCAGGCCCCGCGCAGCACGTCGACGCCCAGCTTGAGGATCAGCAGCGAGACCACGCTGAGGAACACGACGCGGATGAACCGGTTGCCGCGGGCCACCGCGGTGCGCGCCCCGAGGTAGCCGCCCACCATGTTGGACAGGCCCAGCAGGAGTCCCAGGCCCCACAGCACCGAGCCGTGCCCGAAGAAGAACAGCAGGGCGCCCACGTTGGTGGCCAGGTTGACGATCTTCGCCTTCGCGCTCGCGGCCAGGAAGCTGTAGCCCAGCAGGGTGATCATGGCGATCACGAGGAAGGACCCGGTGCCCGGGCCCATCACGCCGTCGTAGAAGCCGATCACCGTGCCGATCACCATCGCGGTCCCGTAGTGCCGGGCCCCGCTGTGGCGCAGCTCGGTGAGCTGGCCGACGGTGGGCTGGGCGACGGTGAACAGCAGCACGGCGACCAGCGCCGCGAGGATGATGGGCCGGAACACCTCCTCGGGCAGGGACGCGGCCAGGGCCGCGCCGCCGAAGCTTCCGGCCAGCGCGACCCCGGCCATGGGCAGGGCCGTGCGCAGGTCCGGGGAGGTGCGGCGGTAGAACGTCAGCGCGCTCGTGGCCGTGCCGAACACGGAGCCCATCTTGTTGGTGGCCAGCGCCTGCACCGGGCTGATGCCGGGGACCATGAGCACCACCGGCAGCTGCAGCAGCCCGCCGCCGCCGACGACGGCGTCGATGAACCCGGCGGCCAGCCCGGCGGCGACCAGCAGGACCACGACGCCGGGGTCCACCTGCTCCAGGCCGGAGGCCCCCAGCCAGCCCTCGAGCTGGTCCACGGGCTCAGCCGCGCACGGCTGCGGAGACCACGGCGGCGACGCCGTCCCGGGCCACGTCCTCGCTGGTGCCGCTCGCGCGGTCCTTGAGCTCCAGCAGGCCGTCCTTGAGCCCGCGGCCGACCACCAGGACGGTGGGCACGCCGAGCAGCTCGGCGTCGCCGAACTTCACGCCCGGGGAGACCTTGGGGCGGTCGTCGAAGAGCACCTCGATGCCCTCGGCCTCGAGCTCGGCCACGATCCGCTCGGCCTCCTCGATCACCTCGGGGCCCTTGCCGGTGGCGACCACGTGCACGTCGGCCGGGGCGACCTGACGGGGCCAGAGCAGTCCCTTGTCGTCGTGGTAGGCCTCGGCCAGGGCAGCCACCGCGCGGGTCACGCCGACCCCGTAGGAGCCCATGGTCACGGTGACGAGCTTGCCGTTGCGGTCCAGGACCTTCAGCCCGAGGGCCTCGGCGTACTTGCGGCCCAGCTGGAAGATGTGGCCTATCTCGATGCCGCGGGCCGCCTCGAGCGGCCCGGAGCCGTCCGGGGCGGGATCGCCGGCCCGGACCTCGGCGCACTCCAGGACGCCGTCCCAGGCGAAGTCCCGCCCGGCCGTGAGGTCGTAGACGTGCTTGCCGGCCACGTTCGCCCCGGTGATCCAGCGGGTGCCTCGGACCACCCGCGGGTCGACGAAGAAGGGGATCCCGGTCGAGGACCGCTCGCCGAGCACGGCCTGGTCGAGGCTCATGCCCGGGCCGATGTAGCCCTTCACCAGCAGCGGGCAGGTGCGCAGGTCCTCGTCGGTGGCCTGCTCCACCAGCACCTCCCCGGAGACCTCCAGGGCGGCGCCGACGCCGGCCTCGATGCGCTTGAGGTCCACGGCGCGGTCCCCGGGCAGGCCGACCGCCACGAGCCGGCGTTCGCCGTCGGGCAGGACGACGGCCAGCACCACGTTCTTGAGCGTGTCCGCGGCGGACCAGGGTCCCTCGTCGCGCGGGTGCAGCTCGTTCGAGCGCTGCACGAGCGTGTCGATGGTGGGGCTGGCCGGGGTGTCGAGCACGCGCGCCTCGGGGGCGGCGTCGACGTCGCGCTCGGGCGGCACCACCGTGGTGACCGCCTCGACGTTGGCCGCGTAGCCCCCGGCCGAGCGCACGAAGGTGTCCTCCCCGATCGGGGTGGGGTGCAGGAACTCCTCGGAGCGGGAGCCGCCCATGGCCCCGGACTGCGCCGACACGGCGATCACGGGCAGGCCCAGACGCTCGAAGATCCGGACGTAGGCCTCGCGGTGGCGGGCGTAGGACTCGTCGAGGCCGGCGTCGTCGACGTCGAAGGAGTAGGAGTCCTTCATCACGAACTCGCGTCCGCGCAGCAGGCCGGCGCGCGGCCGGGCCTCGTCCCGGTACTTGGCCTGGATCTGGTAGAGGGTGACCGGGAGGTCCTTGTAGGAGGAGTACAGGTCCTTCACGAGCAGCGTGAACATCTCCTCGTGCGTGGGCGCCAGGAGGTAGTCGGCCTCCTTGCGGTCCTTCAGGCGGAAAAGGTTCTCGCCGTACTCCGTCCACCGATTGGTGACCTCGTAGGGCTCGCGCGGCAGCAGCGCCGGGAAGTGCACCTCCTGGGCGCCGATCGCGTCCATCTCCTCGCGCACCACCCGTTCCACCTTCGCGAGCACCCGCAGGCCCATCGGCAGCCAGGTGTAGATGCCGGGAGCGGCGCGGCGGATGTAGCCGGCGCGCACGAGCAGCCGGTGGCTGTCCACCTCGGCGTCGACGGGGTCTTCGCGGAGGGTCCGCAGGAACAGGGAGGAGAGGCGCAGCGCCACGTGGGCTCCGTTTCTCCCGGGGATCGCGGCGAGGTGCGGCCGGGTCCGGGGCGTCGAGAGGGGGTGCGGCACCGGCGGCGCCGCGGATTCCGGTCAAATCTACACCCCCGGCGCCGCACCGGACGGCGCGCCCGGTGGGCGCTCAGAGCAGGACGGTCGCGAAGGTCCCGACCCGGCGGAAGCCGACCCGTTCGTAGGTGGCCAGGGCGCGGGTGTTGTAGTCGTTGACGTAGAGGCTGATCACCGGGGTGGTGCGGCGGGCCAGGCGCACCGCGGCGGCCATGCACGGCGCCGCCAGCCCGCGGCCGCGGTGCGCCGGGTCGACCCACACCCCCTGCACCTGGGCGACCCCGCGGGCGACCGAGCCGAGGTCGGCCTTGAACACCACCCGGTCCCGCTCGTCGGTGAGCACGAGGCATCGTCCCGAGCCGACGAGGGCGGCCACCCGGTCCCGGTAGCCGCGGTCCCCGCCGGAGTACGGTGAGTAGCCGACCTCCTCCTCGAACATCGCGGCGCTGGCCGGCAGCACGGCGGGCAGGTCGGCGGTGGTGGCGAACCGGACACCGGGGTGCGGCGCGGGCGCCGGGTCGTGGTCGATCGCCAGCAGGGGCTGCACCGGGCGGACGTCGAAGGGCCGCGGCCACGAGCGCTCGAGCCGGGACCACAGTCCGAGCACCGGTGCGGCCGGACCGAAGACGGAGGCGTACCGGGCCCCGCCCCGGCGCAGGTGCCCGGCCACGAGGTCGAGACCGGGCTCGTCGAGGGTGATCGGGACGACGTTGGTGCCCGTCCAGCACGCGCCGGTGAGCCGCCCGTCCGGATCCGCCGTGCCGACGACCGGCGGCACCCGGGAACCGCGGCCGCGACGGTGGGACTCCACGTGGGCGGCCACGAAGGCGTGGGCGACGGGGTCCGCCCCGAGCAGGCGGTCCAGCTCGTCCGGGTCGACCTCCCCCGACGGCACGAGCCGCGGCGCCGTCCTCCGCTGCGTCCTCACCCGTTCGTCACCGTCCCGTCAGCTGACGCTCACCACGGGGCTGCCGGTGGCGCTCTCCCCGTCCCCGTCCGCGTCCATCTCGGCGGCGATGCGGTTGGCCTCCTCGATCAGGGTCTCCACGATGAGGTCCTCGGGGACGGTCTTCACGACCTCGCCCTTGACGAAGATCTGACCCTTGCCGTTGCCGGAGGCCACCCCGAGATCGGCCTCGCGGGCCTCGCCGGGGCCGTTGACGACGCAGCCCATGACGGCGACGCGCAGTGGGACGGTGAGGCCCTCCAGGCCCGCGGTGACCTCGTCCGCGAGGGTGTAGACGTCCACCTGGGCGCGTCCGCACGAGGGGCAGGAGACGATCTCGAGCTTGCGCGGGCGCAGGCCCAGGGACTGCAGGATCTGGTTGCCCACCTTGACCTCCTCGACCGGGGGCGCGGAGAGCGAGACCCGGATGGTGTCGCCGATGCCCTGGGAGAGCAGGGCGCCGAAGGCGGTGGCGGACTTGATGGTGCCCTGGAACGCCGGGCCGGCCTCGGTCACGCCCAGGTGCAGGGGCCAGTCCCCGCGCTCGGCCAGCAGCTGATAGGCCCGCACCATGGTGACGGGGTCGTTGTGCTTGACCGAGATCTTGAAGTCGTGGAAGTCGTGCTCCTCGAACAGGGACGCCTCCCACACCGCGGACTCCACGAGCGCCTCCGGGGTGGCCTTCCCGAAGCGGTCCATGATCCGCTGGTCCAGGGAGCCCGCGTTCACCCCGATCCGGATGGACACCCCGGCGGCCTTGGCCTCCCGGGCGATCTGGGCGACCTGGTCGTCGAACTTGCGGATGTTGCCGGGGTTCACGCGCACGGCGGCGCACCCGGCCTCGATGGCCTTGTACACGTACTTCGGCTGGAAGTGGATGTCGGCGATCACCGGGATCGGGGACTTCATCGCGATGATCGGCAGGGCGTCGGCGTCGTCCTGCGACGGGCAGGCCACCCGGACGATGTCGCACCCGGCGGCGGTCAGCTCGGCGATCTGCTGCAGGGTCGCGTTGATGTCCGTGGTGGGGGTCGTCGTCATGGACTGCACGCTGACCGGCGAGTCGGAACCGACCCCCACGGACCCGACCCGGATCTGCCGGGTCTTCCGGCGCGGGGACAGGACGGGCTGGGGTGCGGCGGGCATGCCGAGGCTGACCGGGGTCAAGGGTTCCTCCGAGGAGTTCGCGGACAGATGCGGGAACGGTGGCGGGCGGACCCGGTCGCCGGGTCCGTCGTCGCCTCCCATTGTGCCCCATGCCCCCGGGCGCTTCCTGGGGCGGTCCCCGGATTCCTCCGTGGCCGAACGGCTCAGAACAGCTGGACGGGCTTCACGATGTCCGCGTAGACCAGCAGGACCGACATCCCGATCATCAGCGCGGCCACGGCGTAGGTCAGAGGGAGCAGCCGCGCCGGGTCGAACGGGCCCGGGTCGGCGCGGCCCAGCAGCCGGGCGGCGCCCCGCCGCAGGCCCTCCCACAGGGCGCCGGCCACGTGCCCTCCGTCCAGCGGCAGGAGGGGCAGCAGGTTGAAGACGAACAGCGCCAGGTTCACCGATCCGACCAGCCCCACCAGGGAGGCGGCCTTGTCCCGCAGCTCGATCTCCTCGTGGGCGGCGATCTCCCCGGAGATGCGGCCGATCCCGACCACGGAGATGGGTCCGTCCGGGTCCCGCGGCGCGTCCGAGAACGCGGCCTGCCCCACCTCGTAGACCCGCTGCGGCAGGTGAAGCACGATCCCGGCGATCTGCTCCAGCCCGTCGAGCACCGCCCCGGGCACCGCGGTGAGCGGCTGCCGGACGGGAACGGCGGTGGGGCTGATCCCGATGAACCCCACGTCCTCGTAGCGGGGCGCGCCGTCGGGTCCCGTCACGGCGGCCCCGGTGTCGTCGACCACCGGGCGGGAGGTGAGGATCGGGGTGAGCACGGTCCGCACCTCCGTGCCGTCGCGCTCGACCACCACGGGGATCCGCTCCCCGGCGCGGTCGCGGACCCGCGCGGTGAGCTCCTCCCACGTGGTCACGGGGGCCCCGGCGACGGCGGTGACGACGTCCCCGGGACGCAGCCCGGCCGCGTTGGCCGGCGCCTCGGGGTCTCCGGCGCGGCACTCGGCCTGCCCGGCGGCCTGCCGCTCGGCGGGCACCACGCACTCCGAGACCCACGCGACCGTTGTGGTCGGCGTCGCGGTGCCGAACCCGGTGAGCAGCACGGCGAGGCACACGGTGCCCAGCAGCAGGTTCATCACGGGCCCGCCGAGCATGATCACGATCCGCTTCCACACGGGCAGGCGGTAGAAGACGCGGTCCTCGTCCCCGGGGGCCAGCTGCACGGCGGAGGCGCTGCGGGCCTCGGCGGCGAGCTGCTGGAGCACCCCGGTGCCGGCGGTCCGCGCCGTGCTCCCCGACCGGGCGGGCGGATACATCCCGACCATGGAGATGTAGCCGCCCAGCGGCACGGCCTTGAGCCCGTACTCGGTCTCCCCGCGGCGACGCGAGAACACGGTGCGGCCGAAGCCGACCATGTACTGGGTGACCCGCACGCCGAAGAGCTTGGCGGGGACCAGGTGGCCGAGCTCGTGCAGGGCGATCGAGGCCGCGATGGCCACGGCGGCGAGCAGCACGCCCACGAGGAACAGGACCACGCCCATCCGGGGACCTCCGGGGATCGTCGGGTCGTCCCCGGCGGTCGCCGGGGACGGCAGGGGCCGCGCGTGCGCGGCGAGGACCAGTGTGCACCACGATCCTGGACGCAGGGTGTCACGCTCCCGCGCACGACGACGGCCGGCCGCCTCCGGGGAGGGACCGGCCGTCGCGGGCACCGCTGCGGCGCCGGGGCGTCAGCGGCGCAGGATGCGCCGCGCCAGCCGGTTGCCCACCAGCTGGACCAGCTGCACGAGGACGACGATCACGGCGACCGCCGCCCACGTGACCTCGTCGTTGAACCGCTGGTAGCCCAGGCGCAGGGCGAAGTCGCCCAGTCCCCCGGCGCCGATGGCCCCGGCCATCGCGGACATGTCCGTGATGCCGATGACCAGGAAGGTGTAGCCGAGCACCAGGGGCCCGAGCGCCTCGGGCAGGATCACGGTGGTGATGATCCTCCCGCGCGAGACGCCCATCGAGCGGGCCGCCTCCACCACCCCGGGGTCCACGCTCATCAGGTTCTGCTCGACGATGCGCGCGACCGCGAACATCGCCCCGATGGTCATCGCGAAGATCGCCGCGTTGGGGCCCAGACGGGTCCCGACGACGTCCTCGGTGACCGGCCCCAGTGCGGCCAGGAGGATGATGAAGGGGATCGGCCGGACGAAGTTCACGACGAGATTGAGCGCCTCGTGCACCGGGCGGTTCTCCAGGATGTTGCCCCGGCGGGTCACGTAGAGCCCCACGCCCACGAGCATCCCGAGCAGCCCGGCGAGCACGAGGGTGACGGACACCATGTAGAGGGTCTCCCCGAGCGCGGAGAGCAGCTCGGGACCCAGGACGGACCAGTCGTTCACGCGGCCACCTCTCTCAGGGTCGTGATGCGGGACAGCTCGTCGACCACGGCCTGCACGGCCGTGTCCTCGCCGGTCAGCTCGAAGGTCAGGGACCCGAAGGACTGCTCCTGGAGCACGCTGATCCCGCCGTAGGCGATGGTGAAGCGGACTCCGCGGGCGGCGCCGTCGGAGAGCACACCGCCGATGTCCACGCCGTCGCCGACGTCCACGATCACCAGGCGCCCGCGGTGCGCCCGGCGCAGCCGCTCGACCTCGCGCTCGTCCGGCACCGAGTGCAGGACGGAGGAGACGAAGCGGCGTGCGGTGTCGGTGCGGGGCCGGGCGAAGATGTCCACCGTCGAGCCGTGCTCCACGACCTTGCCGTCCTGCATCACGGCGACGTGGTCGGCGATCGCCCGGACCACGTCCATCTCGTGGGTGATGATCACGATCGTGATGCCCAGCTCCCGGTTGACCCGCTGCAGCACCTGCAGGACCTCCTGGGTGGTCTCCGGGTCGAGGGCGCTGGTCGACTCGTCGGCCAGGAGCAGCTTGGGGCTGGTCGCCAGGGCACGGGCGATGCCCACGCGCTGCTTCTGCCCGCCGGAGAGCTGCTCCGGGTAGTTGCCGGCGCGCGCGGACAGGCCCACGAACTCCAGCAGCTCGGCGACCCGGGCCCGCCGCTTCTCCTTCGGCCAGCCGGCCCGCTTGAGTGGGTACTCGACGTTGCCGGCCACGGTCCGGGACGTGAACAGGTTGAACTGCTGGAAGATCATCCCGATCTCCTGCCGGACGGGCGCTAGCTCGGTCTCCTTGCGCCCGGCGACCTCGAACCCGTTCACGGTCAGGGAGCCGGCGGTCACCGGCTCGAGGCCGTTGATGAGCCGCACGAGCGTGGACTTGCCGGCCCCCGAGTACCCGATCACGCCGAAGATCTCCCCGCGACGGATCTCCAGCGAGACGCCGTCCACGGCGACGACCTCGCGACGGGCTTTCGCCGGGCCGGTGACGAAGGTCTTGCTGACGTCCTGGAAACGGACGATGACGTCTCCGTGGGAGTGGCGTGCCCGGTCGGGTGCGGCCGGAGCCGTCACTTCTGCAGGTCCTCGGCGTACCGGTCGACGACCTCGATCAGCTCCTCCTGCGGGACGTCCTTGGACACGGCGGTGTCCTTGGTCTCGGCCTGCTCCGCCGCCAGCACGGCGTCCGTGTGGAAGAGGTCGGCCACCTGGTGCAGGGTCTCGTCGTCCTTGTTGGCGCCGGTGGCCGCGAAGAAGTTCACGTAGGGCAGGGCGTTCTCGTTGTCCTCGCCGTCGGAGTACAGGGCGGTGTTGGGGTCGATGTCGGCCCGGGAGAGGAACGTGTTGTTGACCACGGCGCCGGCGGTCGAGCTGAGGGAGAGCACGGTCTGCTCGGCCGAGACGGGCGTGACCCGGACCTTGGAGGCCTCGGTGTCGATGTCCAGCTCGGACGGCGCCGTCGTGTCGGAGGTGAACTCCACGAGACCGGCCGACTGCAGCAGCAGCAGCGCCCGGGCGAGGTTGATCGCGTCGTTGGGCACCGCGATCTCGTCGCCCTCCTGGATCTGGTCGAGGGAGTCGTAGCGCTCCGAGTAGAGGCCCAGCGGGTAGATGGAGGTGGAACCGATGGGCACGATGTCCTCGCCGGAGTTGTTGCGGTAGTCGGCCAGGAACGCACCGTGCTGGAACCAGTTCATGTCGAGGTCGCCGCTGGTGAGCGCCGCGTTGGGCTGGTTGTAGTCGGTGAACTCGACGAGCTCGACCTCGACACCGGCCTTTTCGGCCTCCTCCAGGAAGGCCTCGTGCACCTGCGTGCGGCCGTCGGTGCCGATGGTGATCACGCCGTCGTCATAGGGTCCGCCGGCCTGGTCGGAGCCGCCGCAGGCGGTGAGGGTGAGGCCGAGGGTGGTGGCCAGGGCGAGGAAGGTGAGGCGCTGCGATCGCATGTCGTGCCTTTCCGTGGGTCCAGGAGGTCGGGAGTCTCCACCAGTCCCACCAGGACCGACGGCCACGGTCGAGGGCACGCCGGAGGGCGCGTCCGCGGTCGAACCGTACTTGCCGCCGGCCCACGATGGCCGGTGCCGGATGGTTCACCTGGGGCACCCCACTACGGGAGAGGGTTGCCGCCCAGCAAGCCAGGGCTGCGCGCTGGGACTCGTCATCCGCCCGACAGACTAGCACGTGCGTCGGGTCCGGCCCGGTCAGCGGGCGAGGACCTCCTGCGCCCGCCGCCGGGCCCAGCGCTCGGCCTCCAGGACGGCGCCGAGGTCCAGGACGCCGCCGTCCTGGTGCTCGCCCAGCACCGTCTCCACCGTGTCCACGATCGCCGGGAACCGGATCCGCCCGTCATGGAAGGCGTGCACCGCCTCCTCGTTGGCGGCGTTGAACACCGCCGGGTGGGTGCCCCCGCGCTCCCCCGCGGCCTTGATGAGCTCGACGGCGGGGAACGCGTCCCGGTCCAGCGGCTCGAAGGTCCACTCGGTGGCGCGGGTCCAGTCGCACGCGGCGGCGGCGCCGGGCACCCGGTGCGGCCAGGCGAGACCGAGGGCGATGGGCAGGCGCATGTCCGGCGGCGAGGCCTGCGCCAGCGTCGACCCGTCCACGAACTGGACCATGGAGTGCACCACCGACTGGGGGTGGACGACCACGTCGATGCGCTCGAGGGGAACGTCGAAGAGCAGGTGGGCCTCGAGCACCTCCAGGGCCTTGTTCACCATGGAGGCCGAGTTGGTGGTGACCATCACACCCATGTCCCAGGTGGGGTGGCGCAGCGCCTCGCGCGGGGTGACCGCCTCCAGCTCCGCCCGGGTGCGGCCGCGGAACGGCCCGCCCGAGGCCGTCAGGACGAGCCGGTCCACCTCGGCGGCGCTGCCGCCGCGCAGCGCCTGCGCCAGGGCGGAGTGCTCGGAGTCCACCGGGATCAGCGCGTCCGGGCGGCCCGAGGCGGCCGCCGCCTCCTTCACCAGCGCTCCTCCGGCGATCAGCGACTCCTTGTTGGCCAGCGCCAGCCGGTGCCCGGCCCGCAGTGCCGCCAGGGTGGGGGCGAGGCCGATCGAGCCGGTGATCCCGTTGAGCACGAGGTCGGCCTCGGGGTGCGCCGCGGCCGCCGTGGCGGCCTCGGGACCGTGCAGGATCTCGGGCCGGTAGTCCCCGGCGCCGGCGGCCGCGGCGCGCTCGCCGATCCGCCGGGCCAGCTCCTGGGCGTCCTCACCGCTGCCGCTCGTCGCCACCACGGCGGCGCGGGTCTCCACGGCCTGCTCCGCCAGCAGCGGCAGACGGCCCCGGCCGGCCGCGAGGGCCACCACGCGGAACGGCGCCCCGCCGTCGAGCCGGTTCGCCGCGCGCACGACGTCGAGCGCCTGGGTGCCGATCGACCCGGTCGACCCGAGCACGACGATCCGGCGGGGGCCGGCGGCGGCCAGCGCGCGCAGCTCGGGCGTCGGCTCGGGCGTCGGCTCGGAGGTCGGCTCGGGGGTCGTTTGGGGGCGGGGCGCGGCGGAGGGGGAGCTCATGGCCCCAGTATCCCCCAGCCGGACCGGCGCCCTGCCGCGGCGGGTCCGGACGGACCGAGGCCCCGGTCACCGTTTCCGGTGGCCGGGGCCTCGGGTTCCGCTGAGGGTGCGGATCAGTGCGTGCGGCCCTTGCGGCCGGTGAGCGCACCGTAGATGAAGAGCACGATGAGCGCTCCCACGACGGCGGTGATGATCGTGCCGATGTCGAACACGGACTCGAGGCTGCCGATGCCGATCAGCGAGCCCAGGAAGCCTCCGAGGAGGGCGCCGATGATGCCGAGCACGATCGTGACGATGATGCCGCCACCCTGGTTGCCCGGCATGATGAGCTTGGCGAGGGCGCCCGCGATGAGACCGAGGACGATCCAGCTGATGATTCCCATGATTGCTCCTTATCCGTCCCGGGAGGGACCTTCATTGTAAGCAACCGGCGAGTTTCCCAGGAATACCCTGGGCCGGCTTCTGCGCTCACCCTACCGGACTGTCAGCCCTCTGTCTTTTCCCGTTCGCGAATTCCAGGTGTGTCGACGGGATCGGCTCCGGCCCGCCCGGAGCCGGAGCTTCGGGCGGGCCGGGAGTCCTCCCAGGTCGGAGCGGGGACGCCGTCAGTGCGCGACGGGCTTCTCCGCACCGATGCCTGTGAGCGAACGCACTTCCATCTCGGACTGCTTGACCGGGTCCTCCAGGCGCCGCTCCGTCATGGAACCGATGAAGCCGAGGAGGAAGGACGCCGGGATGGACACGATGCCCGGGTTCTGCAGCGGGAACCAGGCGAAGTCGGCCGTGGGGATCATGGAGGTCTCGGCCCCGGACATCACCGGGGAGAAGACGATCAGGACCACCGAGAGGATCAGGCCGCCGTACATGGACCAGACCGCGCCGCGGGTGGTGAACCGCCGCCAGTACAGCGAGTACAGGATGGTCGGCAGGTTCGCCGAGGCCGCCACGGCGAAGGCGAGCGCCACGAGGAACGCGACGTTCTGGCCCTGCGCCCCGATCCCGCCCGCGATGGAGACGATGCCGATGACCACCACGGTGGTCTTGGCGACGCGCAGCTCCTGGCGGGGGTCGGAGTTCCCCTTCTTGATCACGCTGGTGTAGATGTCGTGGGCGAACGAGGCCGAGGCCGTGATGGCCAGGCCGGCGACGACCGCGAGGATCGTGGCGAACGCCACGGCGGCGATGATGCCCATGAGCAGCGAGCCGCCTAGCTCGAAGGCCAGCAGCGGGGCCGCGGAGTTCACGCCGCCCGGGGCCGCCTGGATCCGCTCGGCGCCGATGAGGGCCGCCGCGCCGAAGCCCAGGACGAGGGTGAAGAGGTAGAACAGGCCGATCAGCCCGATCGCCCAGACCACCGAGGTGCGGGCCTCCTTGGCGGTGGGCACGGTGTAGAAGCGCATCAGCACGTGGGGCAGGCCGGCGGCGCCGAAGACCAGGGCCAGCCCCAGGGAGATGAAGTCCAGCTTGCTGGTCTCGCTGACCCCGTAGCGCAGACCCGGCTCGAGAATCGCGGGGTTGCCGGAGACGGCGACCGCGTCGCCCAGCAGGGAGGAGAGGTTGAAGCCGTAGAGCGCCAGGATCCAGACGGTCATCACCGCCACCCCGGAGACGAGGAGCACGGCCTTGATGATCTGCACGTAGGTGGTGCCCTTCATCCCGCCCACGAGCACGTAGACGATCATGAGCACGCCCACGACGACGATGACGAGGGACTGTCCCGTCCGCGAGCTGATGCCCAGCAGCAGGGACACCAGCGCTCCGGCGCCGGCCATCTGGGCCAGCAGGTAGAACGCGGACACCGCGAGGGTGGAGATCGACGCCGCCACGCGCACCGGGCGCTGGCGCAGCCGGAAGGACAGGACGTCGGCCATCGTGAACTTCCCGGTGTTGCGCAGGAGCTCGGCGATGAGCAGCAGAGCCACCAGCCAGGCCACGAGGAAGCCGATGGAGTAGAGGAACCCGTCGTAGCCCTGGACGGCGATCGCGCCGACGATGCCCAGGAAGGACGCCGCCGAGAGGTAGTCGCCGGCGATCGCCAGACCGTTCTGCGTCCCGCTGAACCCGCGGCCGCCGGCGTAGTAGTCGGCCGCCGTGGCCGTGGACTTGGAGGCCCGCAGCACGATCACCATGGTGACGACGACGAAGGCCCCGAAGATGGAGATGTTGATCCAGGGCGTGCCGACCGTTTCCGTGGTGGCGGTCGCCATGGGCGCGAGCGCGGTGGGGAGGTGGTGCATCGGTCAGTTCTCCTGTCCGTGGACGCCGCGGGTGCTCCCGAGGCTGGGCTCGAGGCGCTCCCGGATGGCCGTGGCCTTCGGGTCCAGCTTGCGGTTGGCGAAGGACACGTAGGCGCCCGTGATCGCGAAGGTGGTGACGAACTGGAGCAGCCCCAGGATCACGCCCAGGTTGACGTTGCCGACCACCCGGATGGCGAAGAGCTGCGGGACGTACATGGCGAGCACCACGTACAGCAGGTACCAGACCAGGAAGGCGACGGCGAGCGGGAAGACGAAGCCGCGGTGGGTCTTCCGCAGCTTCTGGAACTCGGGCGACCGCTGGGCCGCGGGGAAGTCGACGTCGGCGACGAGGTCGTCGGCGTCGATGGGTGGCTGGGTGGACATGGGCTACCTCCTCATGTGATGCGGACCACACTAGGCCGTTGTATGCAGAGGGGCAAGACGAAGCACCGGGAATTCCCAGTTTGGGGCAAGAATGTGACACGGAGAGTGCATTCTGGACGATTCGAGTCCAAGGCTGTATACACAGCCGCCGGAGGCGGTCGGGTCAGCGCAGCGCCAGCAGGAGCTGGACCGCGCGGTCCAGGAAGGCGTCCACCTGCTGCTCCTCGTAGCTGCGCTCGCCGTGCGCGGGCGGGAAGACGGCCCCGCGCAGCTCGGCCGGGTCCAGCGGGCCGGAGTCCGTCAGCCGGGCCCCGAGGCGCTCGCACAGGACGTCGACGTGGGCGGCGGAGTAGCCCTGCGCCCGGGACCGCCGGGGGTGCCGGAAGCGCTGGGCGCGCGGCCGCTCGATCCGCCCGCGCAGCAGTACGGTCAGGGCCTCGACGTGCTGCTGCCAGGCCTCGGGCCCGCGCAGGCACAGGACCTGCTCGCGCTCGGCGGCGGCGAGGGCGTCCTCGGCGGTGTCCAGGACCTCGTCGACGGCCTCCGGCCGGTAGCCGCCCCGCGCCCCGGAGAACACGGTCGCGCGCACGTGCGTGCTGAGCAGCGGGGCGCGCCCCTCCAGCGGGGAGGGACCGGGCCCCTCCAGGGCCTCCCGCACACGGGTGAGGAAGGCGTCCACCTCGGCGACGTCGTAGCCCTGGGCGCCCTCGGGGCAGCGCGGGATGCGGGGCACCGGGAATCGGGCTGCGGAGTGCTCGGCGGCCATGGGCGGGTGGTCCTGGGCGGCCCGGTCAGGCGCCCGTGGCGAACAGCGCGAAGAGCAGGTATCCGGCGGGGACGGCGAAGAGGATGGAGTCGATCCGGTCCATCACGCCCCCGTGACCGGGCAGCAGCGTGCCCATGTCCTTGATCCCCAGCTCGCGCTTGACCATGGACTCGGAGAAGTCGCCGAGGGTGGCGGCCAGCACGAGGGCCACGGCCAGGACGGCGCCCTGCCACCAGGCGTGGTCGAGCAGCAGCACGGCGCACAGGATGCCGATCAGCACGGAGCCGCCCAGTGAGCCGGCGAAGCCCTCCCAGGACTTCTTCGGGCTGATCCTCGGGGCCATGGGGTGGCGGCCCCAGACCACCCCCACGGCGTAGCCGCACGTGTCCGAGCCGACGGCCAGCAGGATGACGGTGAGCACCTTCAGGGCCCCGGCGTCCGTGTGGTAGAGCAGCAGGGCGATGCTGAGCAGGAACCCGACCCAGACGAGGGCGAAGACCGAGCCCATGATGGACAGGATCATCCCGTTCCGGTCGCCCAGCGCCCGCCACACGATCACCAGGGTCAGGCCCACGACCACGGCCATCATGAGGGCCTCTCCCCCGCCGGCGAACGCGGCGAGGGGCATGAGCACCCCGGCGGTGACCGCCGGGACGCGCGGGATGGAGATGCCGCGGTAGCGCAGCGACCGCCCGACCTCCCAGACCCCGATCCCGGCGGCCGCGCCGGCGAGCAGGGCGAGCACGACGGGCTGGACGAACAGGCCCACGAGCAGGGTCCCGATGAGCACCACGGCGACGCCCACGGCGGCCGGCAGGTTCCGTCCGGCACGGGAGGGAGCGGTGTGCCGCCGCTCCCGGCGGCCCGGCGCCGCCGCCGCGTCCCGGGTGCCGGGGGCACGAGAGGGGAAGGCCTCCCCGGCGGGTCCCGGGGAAGCCTTCAGCTCCTGGTGCGGGCGTCGCGGGTCCGGCATCAGACCTGCAACAGCTCCGCTTCCTTGTTCTTGAGCATCTCGTCGATCTGCTCGATGTGCTTCTTGGTCACGGCGTCGAGGTCCTTCTCGGCGCGCTTGCCCTCGTCCTCGCCGATGTCGCCGTCCTTGACGGTCTTCTCGATCTGGTCCTTGGCGTGCCGGCGGATGTTGCGCACCGACACCCGGGCCTCCTCGGCCTTGTGCCCGACGATCTTCACGTACTCCTTGCGGCGCTCCTGGGTCAGCTCCGGCATGACCACCCGGATGACGTTGCCGTCGTTGGCCGGGTTGGCGCCGATGTCCGAGTTGCGCAGCGCCTTCTCGATGTCGGTCAGGGCCGAGCGGTCGTAGGGGGTGATGAGCAGGGTGCGGGCCTCGGGGTTCTGGAAGGAGGCGAGCTGCTGCAGGGGGGTGGGCGTGCCGTAGTACTCGACGAGGACGCTGGAGAAGAGGGAGGGGTTGGCCCGGCCCGTGCGGATGCCGGCGAAGTCCTCCTTGGCGCCGTCCACGGCCTTGCCCATCTTGGTCTTCGCTTCGGACAGGATGTCTGAGATCACGTAGGAGCTCCTTCGTCGGGTCGCACGGAGTCCTCCGCGCGGGGTCGGTTCCGCCGGGGACGGCGCCGCAGGCGCCCGTCCCGGGCATGCTGGCCCCAGTCTAGCGCCGGGCCGCCGGGGGCCGGATCAGGCGGTGACCAGGGTGCCGATCTGCTCCCCGAGGAGCGCGCGGGTGACGTTGCCCTCCCCCTGCATGCCGAACACGCGCATCGTCACGTCGTTGTCGCGGCACAGGCTGAAGGCTGTCTGGTCCATCACGCGGATGTCGCGGGCCAGGGCCTCGTCGTAGGTCAGCGCGGACAGCCGCTGGGCGTCCGGGTTCGTGCGCGGGTCGGCCGTGTAGACGCCGTCGACCCCGTTCTTGGCCATCAGCACCTCGTCCGCGTGCACCTCGAGGGCGCGCTGGGCGGCGACGGTGTCGGTGGAGAAGTAGGGCAGCCCGGCCCCGGCGCCGAAGATCACGACGCGGTCCTTCTCCATGTGGCGGATGGCGCGCCGCGGGATGTACGCCTCGGCGACCTGCTCCATCTTGATCGCGGACTGCACCCGCGTGTCGACCCCGCACTGCTCGAGGAAGTCCTGCAGGGCCAGGCAGTTCATGACGGTGCCGAGCATCCCCATGTAGTCGGCCCGGGAGCGGTCCATGCCGGCCTGGGAGAGCTCCGCGCCGCGGAAGAAGTTGCCGCCGCCGACGACGATGGCGGTCTCCACCCGGCCGACCGTCGCCGCGATCTGCTCGGCGATGTCGCGGATCACGCGGGTGTCCACGCCGATGGAGCCGCCGCCGAAGACCTCGCCCGAGAGCTTCAGCAGGACCCGGCGCCGCGTGGGGGTGACCCGCGGGCCACGGCTCAGGCGGAGGGCCTCGTCCTGGATCTCGGACGCTGAAGTGGTGGGCATGGTTCCTCCCGGCGACGACGGTGCTGCTGGACGGGCACGGTCCCGCGAGGGTGGGGTGGAGCGGGCCCGGGCCTCCCTCAGCATACAGAACACCCGGCTCGCCCTCCGCCGGCACCGGCGGTCACCGGGGCATCGCCGCAGGTGGGAACGAGTATGACGAAGGGAGGCGACCCTGCGGTGCAGGGTCGCCTCCCTCCGGCGGGACGCCGTGGCGCCCGGACGGGCCCGGTCAGGCGCCGACGCGGAAGCGGGCGAAGGCCGTGGCGGTCGCACCGGCCTCCTCGAGCACCTTGCCGACGGTCTTCTTGGAGTCCTTGGCGAAGTCCTGGTCGAGCAGGACGACGTCCTTGTAGTAGCCCTTCAGGCGGCCGTTGATGATGTTCGGGAGGATCTTCTCCGGCTTGCCCTCGGCGCGGGCGGTCTCCTCGGCCACGCGCTTCTCCGACTCGACGGTCGCGGCGGGCACGTCCTCCTCGGAGAGGAAGGTCGGGGACATCGCGGCGATGTGCACGGCCACGTCGTGGGCGACCTTGTCCGCCTGGGCGCCGGAGGCGGCCAGCAGCACGCCGACCTGGGCCGGGAGGTCCTTGGAGGTCTTGTGCAGGTACACGGCCACGTTCTCGCCCTCGACGCGGGCGAGGCGGCGGACGACGACCTTCTCGCCGAGCAGCGCACCGGTCTCGGTGACCAGCTCGGAGACGGCCTTGCCGTCGGCCTGGGCCTCCATGAGCTCCTCGAGGGAGTTCGCGTCGGCGGCGACGGCGGCCTCGAGGACCTTGTTGCCGAACTCGACGAACGGGGCGGACTTGGCCACGAAGTCGGTCTCGGAGTTGACCTCGACCAGGTAGCCCACGTTGCCCTCGACGCGCGCGGCCACGAGGCCCTCGGCCGTGGCGCGGCCCTCGCGCTTGGTGACGCCCTTCAGGCCCTTGACGCGGATGATCTCCTGGGCCTTCTGCAGGTCGCCGTCGGCCTCGTCGAGGGCCTTCTTGACGTCGAGCATGCCGGCGCCGGTGCGCTCCCGCAGGGCCTTGATCTCAGCGGCGGTGTAGTTCGCCATGTGAACTCCTCACGTAGTCGGTGGTGCCGGCCGGGGCGCGCTGGCGCCCCGGCCGGCGTCCGGTGGAGATGGTGCCCCACCGGGGAAAACGGACGATGAACGGAGACTACTCGGCGGCGGTCTCGGTCTCGGCGGGGGCGACGGCCTCGGTCTCGACGGCGGTCTCGGCCGGCGCCTCCGTGGCCTCGGGGGCGGAGGCCTGCTCGGCGGCGTGCTGCTCGAGCAGCTCGCGCTCCCACTCGGCCATCGGCTCCGCGGCCTGGTCCGCGCCGCCGGACTTCTTGTTGTGGCGCTCCATGAGGCCCTCGGCCACGGCGTCGGCGATCACGCGGGTCAGCAGGTTGACGGAGCGGATCGCGTCGTCGTTGCCCGGGATCGGGAAGGCGACCTCGTCGGGGTCGCAGTTGGTGTCGAGGATCGCGACGACCGGGATGCCCAGCTTCTGGGCCTCGTCCACGGCCAGGTGCTCCTTCTTGGTGTCCACGATCCAGACCAGGGACGGGGCCTTGGTCAGGTTGCGGATGCCGCCGAGGGTGCGCTCCAGCTTCTCCTTCTCGCGGCGCAGGAGCAGCAGCTCCTTCTTGGTGTACTGCGAGCCGGCGACGTCGTCGAAGTCGATCTCCTCGAGCTCCTTCATGCGCTCGATGCGCTTGGAGACTGTGGTGAAGTTGGTGAGCATGCCGCCCAGCCAGCGGTGGTTCACGTAGGGCATCCCCACGCGGGTGGCCTGCTCGGCGATGGCCTCCTGCGCCTGCTTCTTCGTGCCGACGAACAGGATGGTGCCGCCGTGGGCCACGGTGGTCTTGACGGCCTCGTAGGCGCGGTCGATGAAGGACAGCGACTGCTGGAGGTCGATGATGTAGATGCCGTTGCGCTCGGTGAAGATGAAGCGCTTCATCTTCGGGTTCCAGCGGCGGGTCTGGTGGCCGAAGTGCACGCCGCTGTCGAGGAGCTGGCGCATGGTAACGACGGACATGTCGTCTCCTTGTTCTCGTGCGGGAGGGCGTGCGACGACGCCCGGCCCGCGGGTACGGTTATCGGCTGCGTCCGGCGGACGAGCCCCTGGCGCAGCGGTGAGCGGAACCGAGGAGGCTCCGCTGCCGGGCCGCCGTACCGCACCCCGCCGGGACGGGGAACGCGGACCGGGGCGGCCGGGCCGGGACAGGAGATCCCGGCGGCGCTGCGCGCGAAGTCAGCTGCTCACCACCGCGCCGTCGGAACCGGCGCGGAGCCGGGTCCGGAGTGGTCACGAGGGCGCGCCGCGAGGCGCGCAGAGAGCACACTGCGGGGTCAACTGTACTACACGGGCCCCGTTGCCCCTGCACACCCCCGGCCGCGCACGGGCTTTCACCCGGGGCCGTCCACAAGGCGGCGGGGCGGGCCCCGCGCGCGGCTCCGTCGCCGCCAGGGTGGGGGCATGAGCCCCGTTTCGCCCCGGTTCCGCACGACCCGCCGGCCTCGCCTGCCGATCGCCGTGGTCCTGGCCCTCGTCGCGCTGCTGGCGGGGACACCGCTGCCGGCCTCCGGGGAACGCGGCTGGGCCTGGCCGCTGGTGCCCCGGCCGGCGGTGGTGGGCGACTGGGCCGCCCCGGCGCAGCGCTGGGGCCGGGGGCACCGCGGCGTGGACCTGGCCGCGGCCCCTGGCGCGGCCGTGCGCTCCCCCGCCGACGGCACCGTGAGCTTCGTGGGGTTCGTGGTGGACCGCCCGGTGCTCACAATCGACCACGGCGGCGGCCTGCGCTCGAGCTTCGAGCCCGTCGAGTCGGCCCTCGTGCGCGGGGACCGGGTCCGCCGCGGGCAGGTGCTGGGCGTGCTGCGCGGGCGCGACCACTGCGGGGTGGCCGCCTGCCTGCACTGGGGCGTGCGCCGGGGCCGGGACTACCTCAATCCGCTGCAGTTCGTCGGTGCCCTGGAGCCCTCGGTCCTGCTGCCCGTCCCCGAGCGGCCGCACGCGGCGGCTCAGCCGTCCTGGCCGCCCTCGTCCTCGCCGCCCGCGTCCTGGACGTCCTCGAGGCCCTGCTCGACCTCCGCGATCCCCTCCTCGGCGCCCTGCTGGACGTCCTCGGCGCCCTGCTCGAGGTCCTGCTGGACCTCCTCCGCGCCCTGCTCGACGTCCTGCTGGATCTCCTCGGCGCCGAGGTCGCAGCCGGTCAGCGCGGCGAGCGCGAGCGCCGCGAGGGACAGGGGTCTCCACAGCCTGCGGCGGGTCATCGGAACATCTCCTCGGTCGGTGGTGCGTGCCTCGCAGCACCAGTGCACCACATCCGGCCGCGGCGCGCACCCGCCCGGAGACAGGGGAGCACCCCTCCCACCGGACGGACACGGTGACAGGGGTGCAGGGGTAGGGCCGGTGGGGCTTGAACCCACGACCGAAGGATTATGAGTCCTCTGCTCTGACCAGCTGAGCTACGGCCCCGCGCCGGGCGGGCCGGCGGCGCAGACCACGTTACCGCACCAGGGCGCCCAGCCTGGCCCGCAGCCGGCGCGGCCGCCCGCCGCGGTCGTGCCCGGGATCGGGCTGCTCCCCGCGGTAGATCCGCACGAACGTCTCCAGGGTGCGCGGGAAGCTGTGCTGGGCTACCTTGCGCCGGCTCTCCCGCCCCATCCGGGCCCGCTCCTCGGTGGTCGCCCCGAGCACGAGGCCCAGCTTGCAGGACAGGTCGCGGGCGTCCCCGGGACGGAACAGCCAGCCGTTGACCCCGTCCTCGGCCAGGTGCGGCAGGGCCCGGGCGTCGGCCAGGACGACCGGGCGGGACGCCGACATCGCCTCCAGGGTCACCAGCGACTGCAGTTCGGCCGTGCCCGGCTGGCAGAAGACGTCGGCGCGCAGATAGGCGGCGCGCAGCTCCTCGTCGGGGACGTAGCCCAGGAAGTGCACCCGGTCGCCGACCCCCAGGGCCAGTGCGAGCTTCTCGAGCCCGGCGCGCTGCTCCCCGTCCCCGGCGAGCTCCAGGTGGGCGCCGAGCTCGGCCGGGAGCAGGGACATGGCCTCGATGAGCACGTCCACGTTCTTCTCCACCGCGAGACGGCCGGTGAACAGGACGGTCGGGTGCGCACCGCGGTGCGCCCGCTCCCCGGCGTGGGGCTCGTAGTCGGAGATCCGGATCCCGTTGGACACGGCGAGCACGGTGTCCGGGAAGCCGTTGCGGACCATGGTCTGCACGGCCAGCGGCGTGGGGGCGGTCACCACGTCGCACCGGCCGAGGACGCGCACCATGTCCCGCCAGGAGACCCTGCGGTAGAGGTCGAGGACCCACTGTGGGAACGGCAGGAAGGGTTCCAGGTTCTCCGGCACGAAGTGGTTGGTGCCCACCGTCCGGATGCCCCGGCGCCGGGCCTCGCGCACGAGCAGCCGGCCCAGGATGTAGTGGCACTGGACGTGCACGACGTCGGGGGCCACCTCGTCGAACACCCGGCGGATCTCCCCCGCCACCTGCCACGGGAAGCAGAGCCGGAAGTACGGGTGGGTGAAGGCCCGGTGGGAGCGCAGCCGGTGCTCCACGACGCCGTCGTCCTCGGCGCGTGCGGACGGCCCGCGGCCGGTCCGGGCGCAGACCACGTGCACCCGGTGCCCCTGATCGTGCAGACCCCGGGCGAGCCGGTGCCCGAACTGCGCGGCCCCGTTGACGTCCGGCGGGTACGTCTCGGCGCCCAGCAGCACGGTCAGGGGGCGGTCGGTGGTCCTGGTCTCGGCGCTCAAGCGTGGCTTCCCGGTCGATGGTCGGCTGGTCGGTCAGGTCCTGCGGGTCACGGCCCCGGCCGGCTCGGTGCGCGCCGGTCCCGGTCCGCGAGCTCGGCACGGCGCGCGAGCACCTCCGGGTGGCACTGGGAGAGCACGGCGACCCCGACTATAGCAACGCCTCCCGCCAGTGCCATGAGTACGCCGGTCAGCACGGAGAAGCCGGGGCCGGCCTCACCGAGCACCAGCAGCCCCAGAAGGACGCCCACCATCGGGTCGATGACCGTGAGACCGGCGATCACCAGGTCCGGGGGCCCGGCGGCGAAGGCGGTCTGCACGAACCACCCGCCCAGGGCCGCGGCCACCACGGCGGCACCGATCGCGAGCCAGTTGACGTCGTCCAGCGGGGTCCCGGCGCTGCCCTGGATCCGGGTGATGGTCAGCCGGACCAGCACGGCCACGAACCCGTAGAGGATCCCGGCGGCCACCACGTAGAACGTCCCGCCGAGGCCGTGGCGGAACAGCGCCGCGGCGACGCCCAGGACGCAGATGAGGACCACGAGCATGACGACCGCGGTGTGCTCCGCCCATGCCGAGATCCCGTGGGCCGGATCCGTCGCCGCGACCGCACAGGTCACGAAGACCGCGCCCCCGGCGGTGCACAGCCCGATGGCCGCCCAGGTCCTCCGGTTGATCCGCAGCCGCCGGTGGCGGGCGTGCAGCAGAGTGGTGATCACCAGGGCGACGACACCGATGGGCTGGACCACCGTCACGGTGGCGAGGCCCAGGGCCGCCACGTTGAGCGCCGTGCCGAGCCCGAGCAGACCCAGCCCCAGGAGCCAGCGGTGGTTGCCCAGCAGCGCCATCAGCGCTCGCGGGGTCAGCCGCTCGTGCGTGCGGTCCGCCACGGCGCTGCCCTGCTTCTGCGTACCGACGGCCAGGCACACGGCGGAGAGCAGCGCGAGGGCCACGGCCAACCACTGGCTCACCACATCCACCGACCTGTGCTCACGCCCGGAATTCTAGCGAGACCCTCCCGGGGCCGTCCGTGTGACGCGTGGCCGCCGGGTGAACGCACGGCGAAGGCCCGGAAGCCGGTGGCTTCCGGGCCTTCGGCCGGTGTGCGCGCCCACGGGGGGTCCGTGGACGCCGTGGTCACCGGAACAGTCTGCGCAGGAAGACGAGGAACGCGCTGCTCGCCACGGCCAGGACGGTGAGCGGCTGCCAGCGCTCCCCCAGGCCGGACTGACGCGAGCCGGACCGGGTCCCGCCGCCCTGGGCCAGGAGGCTCTTGACGTCCTTGGGCGTGGTCCGGACCGTGCGGCTGGTGCGGTCCACGAAGCCCTTGGTCGTGGACTGGATGGTCTCGGCGCGGCCCTGGACGTCGTCACGCAGCGTCTTGAGGTGCTCGCGGCGCAGCTTGAGCCGGTGCCGCAGCTGCTCCTCGGTCGGCGCCGGGGGCTTCTGGCGGGCCGGGTCCTGGGCCGCCTCGCGCTGCTCCTGCTCCTTGCGCTCGCGGGCCAGCTGCTCCTCGCGCTGGACGCGGCCCTCGGTGTAGGCGGAGCCCTCCTTGACCACCCCGAGGTCGTACTTGAGCCCGAAGACGGCCTTGCGCGGGACGAGCGGCAGGGCCTTCTTGATCGTGGCCACTCCGATGAGCGCCGCGATCACCAGGATGATCAGGAACAGCACGCCCAGCAGCAGTGCCGCCAGCCACGCCGGCATCACCTGCGCCAGGCCGGCGATGGCGGCGCCGACGAGCGCGATGGTGGCCAGCAGCAGGAAGACCAGGCCGACGACGACGAAGGCCGCGCCCTTCCCGAGCGTCTTGGCCTTCTCCGTGAGCTCGATCTTCGCGAGCTGCGCCTCGTCCTTGAGCTGCTTGGGCAGCAGGCGGCCGAAGACCTTGACGACATCCAGGATCGACGCCGTCCCGGGGTCGGTGCGCTCCGCCCCCGCTCCCGAGGTGCCGCCCGTGCTGGGGCCTACCGAATGACTCATGCCCGCCTCCGTTGATGATGAGAAAAAGTACGTGGACTGAGCCCCAAGCTACCATCGGGCCGCCCGCCGGCGGGCGCGCACGGGGTCGGCAGGCCTCCAGGCCCCGGGCCCGGTCGAGGGGCCCGACCGGTTCCCCGGCCCGGCGGCGCCGAACAGCGCGGAGACCTCTCCGCAGCGCGCCCGTCCGCCGAGGGGCCCACAGCCGCAGACCCGCGCTGTCCCGCAAAGAGCGGGCATCACAGAAGCCATTCCATGCGGCTGAATGGGAAGTGCGCAGTGTCGTGCTCTCCCGGAAGGAACCCCGCCATGACCGTCATCACCCGCACCGCCCGTACCGCCGCGACCCCGGTGCGCGACGACGTCCTGCGCTCCCTGTCCGCCCGGGGCATCGCCGTCTCCAGCGCGGACGTGCTCTCCGAGGGCCGGGAGTGGTCCGTGGTGGTCTCCGGCCGTCCGGCCGACCTGACGGAGACGGAGGTCCGGATCGCCGTGTGGAACACCGTGCTCAACCACACGGCCGTCCACGGGCTGCCCGAGCCGGTCGACGGGGTCCGGATCCGCCTCGACGGCTGACACGGAGGCGGGGCGTCCTCCGCCGCTGCCGGGCCGGCGCGCCCTACAGTGTGCAGTACGTGCCTCGCCCCCCGCCCCTGCAGGAGTACTCCGTGCGCAAGAAGACCCCCCTCGCCGCCCTGGTCCTCGCCACCGGCCTCGCCCTGACCGCCTGCTCCGACGACGCCGGGGAACCGGGGGACGGGTCGTCCTCCTCCAGCGCCCCGGCCGCGTCGCCGTCCGCATCCGCCACGGCCTCCGAGGCCCCTGAGGCGTCGGAGCCCTCGGAGGAGGCGACCGCCCCGGCCCCCGAGCCGGAACCGACCCAGGTCGGGCCCGCCGACAACCCCCCAGCGGACCCGGCGGCGACGGATCCGCTGGCGGCGTTCACGGGCACGGACGCCGGCGCCCGGTTCGCCGGGGCGCTCACCGGCATCGACATCCTGGGCGGGGTCGGCGGGGGGCCCACGGTGCACCGGCTGAGCACGAACCTCTACGACCCCGGGGTCGCCGTGGACCTCTGCGAGAGCTACCGCACGGAGATGGGCATCGACCGCCAGCAGGTCGACGTCGTGGACTCCCTCGGCCAGTACCTCGCCAGCAACAGTGCCGATCCGGCGACCTGCGCCACCGCACCGGGCGCCAACCCCGGCCCCGGGGCGATCCCGGACCAGGACTTCACCTACGACGAGGCCTACGCCGCCTGGCAGTCCGGGATGCCGTACTACGACGCCTTCTGCCTGAACTACACCCCCGTCACCGACGCCGGGGTCTCCCAGTGCGAGGGCATCGAGGCCGGCACCGTCAACGCCGTCACCGGCGAGTACATCGGCGGCTGAGGGGCACGTCTGCTCCGCTTCGTCCCGGACGCGCACGAGGGCCGGGCTCCTGCACCCGCAGCATCAAATCCCGCGGTGAGGAGCCGACATGGCATTGACCTGGGACGGGGAGGGTGCACCTGTGGTCCAGCGCTCGCCACCACCTGTGTGCTCACGGAAGGGGCGCCGGCGCCTCGTGACGGCCTCCGGCCGACGCGTGTGGCCCGTTTCCCGCCCGAGGAGGCCGGCCTCCACGCCCCTTGGTTCCGACCACGGCGGTATGGCGGCCGCTTCCTGCGGGAGGCGGCGGGGAGGCATGCGGCAGTTCACGGGCCGGGTTGCCGCCGAACGTCGTGGACGGCGGGATCTCCGTGCCCTTCATGACGAACGAATCGGCCTCGACCAGCGCGCCGTCCGCAACCGTGGCGCCGTAGTGGACGAAGGAGTTTGCTCCGAGGGTGCACCGCGCGCCGACCGTTGTCGGTTCGACCTTGAAGGCCCCGTCCTCCATGGAGTGGCACTGCACGATCGAAAGGACGTTCAGCGTGCAGTCGTCTCCGACGCTGACAAGCGTCCGTTCGGGGATGTAGCAGCCGTCGTCCAGAACGCGCCGGCCCATCCGAACGCCCAGCAGACGCCAGATGATCGGCTTGAACGGCGTGCCGTTGAACGCCTCCAGATAGGCCCTGGAGCTGAGCTTCCAGAAACGCTCCGTGCGCCAGAAGGGCACGTCGTAGATCGAGCAGAATACCGGCTGAAGTCGACGGAAGCCGAGCGAGGCACGCTCGGCCAGCAGGAAGTAGGCGACACTGAACACCTGCATCCCCAGGAACGCCGCGGTGACCGCGAAGACGTCGTAGACGCTGTGAAAGGCGACCGCATAGGAGGCGAACAGCAATCCTGCCGCGGCATAGATCCACGTCCGCAGGAGGAAGAGAAGGATCGTCACAGCGTTGTGGCGGTTCTTGGCCCGAAGCCGCGCCCGTAGCTCGGACCCGCTCGCCTGCGCCTTGAACTCGACATCCCGGCGAACCGTGCGGGGGATCTCGAAGGCCGGGGATCCCAGTAGTCCGACACCCTCGCGGCGAGCGCCGTCCACGGGCACCATCACCTTGGTGGCGAAGAGGCAGTTGTCGCCGGTCGTGGCGGTGGACGGGTAGTAGATGTTGTTGCCCAAGAAACTCCGGGCGCCGATGGTCACGGGCGAGACGGTGAACGAGCTGCCGGAGAAGTCCGCGTTCATGATCGCCAGTCCATCGGCGACCATCGTCCCGCTCCCGGTGGTGACCAGGTACGGGTTGTCCTGTTTCGTGGCCAGCCCGAAGTTGGAGCCTGTCTGCACGAGGCCGGGCTGCTTGTATCCCAGCAGGCGCACGTAGTGGACGACCAGTGAGCTGTCCCCCGTCAGCCGCATGAAGAACTGCACGTTGGTCATCCGATCTATCGCTCGCTGCACCGCGTAGCGCCAGCCGTACAGGGGATAGATGAGCCCCGGCGTGAGGCACAGGTTCAGGACCCGTGGGATGACCGCCAGAGCGATGGCGGCGAGCAGGAGCCCGAGCACTAGCAGGAGCAGCGCGAAGCCGAGAAGTTGGGCGTAGAACCACGGCTCTGTGTGGTCGAGGTGCCCGAGCCGGAGGTAGAAGGGGATCAGGAGCGCCAGCACGGCGAGGCCGAGACCGGGCGTCAATACCAGCCGATAGAGAATGGTGAGGATGCTGTAGACGACACGACGGCGCATACCGCAGTCCGTCGGCGCGACAGTCCGGAAGTCCGAGTCGGTGACCTGAGCAGGCGACCCGTGCCACCGCTGCCCGGAAGGCACCACTTGGAGGACGTGCAAAGAAGAGGCGTGCCCCAGCTGGGCACCGTCACCCAGGGCTGTGTGGATCTCCAGGACCGACCCTTCCCCGACCAGGGCATCACGCCCGAGGCGGACGGTGCCGGTCTGGATCATGCCGTCGTGCGCCCGGTAGCAGCTGATCAGCGCGTCCTTCCGCACCACGGCATCATCACCGATCGTCAGCAGGTCGGTGCACACCGGCACGTAGCGGGAGAAGATCGCCGTGCGTCGGCCGATCTTGGCTCCCAGCGCCCTCAGGTAGAGGGGATAGACAGGGGTGCCGATGAACATCTGCATGGGAGTCGCGCGAATGATGTTCTTGACCAGCCAGAACCTGAAGTAGTCGAGGCTCCACACCGGTATCTCCCGGACAGTCCAGCGCCCGACGAGCAACCACTTGGCCGCGATCGGGAACACGCACCACCCGACGAGGGTCAGGGTGCCGAAGACGAAGGCGCGCCAGAGTACTTCCGGGAGATCCTGTCCGCTGCTGGTGAAGAGATAACCCTCCAGGAGCACGAGGCTGGCTACGAAGGTGGCCACGAGATAGACCACCGCCTGCAGAGTGCCGCACAGAACGTGGTGCCCGGCGCCGAGGGGCTCCGGACGATCCGTCCTGATCGGCCGGCTCTGCTCCGATACCTGCACGGCAGCGCTGTCGAGCGCACCGGCGAGCGCAGAGATCGTCGGCGCGGTGTAGAGGTCGCGCATCGCCGGCACCGGGACACGGGCGTCCTTGCGCAGACGACCGGTGAACTGCGCCAGCAGCATCGAATTGGCGCCGAGATCGGAGAAGAAGTTCGCGGTCGCCGACACCTTCTCGAGGCGGAGGACGGACGCAAGGGCTGCCGCCAGGACCTCCTCCGTGCGGGACGAAGGAGCAACGTAGGCGCCGTCACAGACCGTCGTGCGGTGCCCGCGCGGCGCCGGGAGGCTCTTCCGGTCCGCCTTGTCACTGGGCAGCATGGGAATGCGGTCGAGCCGTTCGAGGTACGCCGGAACCATGTATCCGGGGAGTCGTTCACGCAGATGCCGACGGATGTCCTGGTCGTCGGGTACCTCGGTGTCGTGCCGGACCGTGTAGTACCCGACGAGTTCCACGAACCCGGGTTCCGGCTCGTAGGTGTTGACCACGGCCTGGGCGACCCCGGGAACTCGCAGGAGGACGGACTCGATCTCGCTCAGCTCGATGCGGTAGCCCCGCACCTTCACCTGGGTGTCGATGCGACCGTGGTACTCGATGTCTCCGTCCTCGTTGATTCTGCCCAGGTCCCCCGTCCGGTAGATCCGGCCCGAAGGGTTGTCCGGGATGTCGAGGAAGTCGGGGATGAAGGCTTTGTCCGTGAGATCGTCCCTGTTGACGTACCCTCGCGCGAGACCGACGCCCGCAAGACCGATCTCCCCGAGTTCGCCCCGGGGAAGCACCCTCGCTCCCTCCGGATCCAGGATGACAGCGGAGTAGGTCGGCAGAGGTTCGCCCAGGGTTACCGGCCGGTCAGGGTCAGCGATCGCCATGGTGGCCGTGACCGTCGCCTCCGTGGGGCCGTAGACGTTGAGGAAGCGACGGCCGGGCCGGTGCCAGCGGACGATCAGGTCCCGCGGGCAGGCCTCGCCGGAGACCAGGAGGAAGTCCAGTTCGGGAAGGTCGTCCTCGATGGTCGAGAGCAGAGTCGGGACGCAGCACATCGCCGACACCCGCTTCTCGGCCAGGAAGTCGGCCAGCTCGGGGCCGAGCAGTGCTGTGCCACGAGGCTTAGGGACGAGTGTCGCCCCAGCCATCCACGGAACCCAGATCTCCTCTACGGAGAAATCGAAGGCGATGGTCATGCCCTGGTAGACGCGGTGGTGCGACCGGATGCCGTAGACCTCGGCGGCCACACTGACGAAGTTGCAGATGCTGGCGTGTTCGATGGCAACCCCCTTGGGGCGGCCGGTGGAGCCGGAGGTGTAGATGATGTAGGCGAGGTCTTCCCGATCTCCTGCGCTCGGCTCGAGATCGACCCTGGAGGAGTCGCAGTGGTCGATTCGCTCCTGTTCGCGATCGAGGCACAGGAGAGGTGCGGTGACATCGGACAGGACGGTTTGCAGGCTTGACAGCGTCAGCACCCGTGAGACCTCGGCGTCCTCGATGATGTAGGCGATCCGGTCCGATGGGAATGCCGGGTCTAGGGGCACGTAGGCCGCATGGATCTTCAGCACCGCGAGCATGGCCGTGTAGGCGGGGACGGCGTGGTCGAAGAGCAGCGCGATCCGATCGCCGGGCGCTGCCCCGATCTCGAGGAGGTGGCGAGCCACCCGGTTCGCCCGTGCGTCGAGCTCTGCGTAGCTCAGGCGCATCCCGTCCGCGTCGACGGCGAGGCGGTCTGCATGACCGTCAAGGCGGAGGCGATCACAGACCGCCTCGAAGAGCCGCTCCAATCGGGTCCCACGAAGGCCCTCGACATGGTTCTCCCCCGGGAAGGACGTGAGGACCGGGTGGTCCCGTCCGCACTGGGCCGTCGACGTCTCCGAACCTTGCTGCTCCCGCCTGCTGTCAACACTCGAGCTCATGCGGCCCCCATTTCGAAGCTTTTCAAAATGAGCCGTGCTTCGAGCACGGTTATGCCCGGATCACGACTTTGATTATTCCTGACGACGACTCCGGATTCCCCCACCGGAGCGGTCGGACGGAAGTCAGACTAACTCCGCAGATGCCAACGGCAGAAAGGTCTGCGTCATGTTTCAGCACGTCACAGCGAGGAAGCTTTAAGAAATAATTGCAGTCGCAATTTCCTGCCGAACGCTCAGGAGAAATATCGGTAATGTTCGAGGATTCCTGTGCGACACCTTTGCGGATGGCTATGGTCTGGGCCATGCCCGATTTTGTGTCCGCCCGGCCAGTGATTGCCGAACATTCCACTCCACCATCGCGCGCCCCGCCGCATCGACCCCCGCGCGGCCGTGACTGATCCCCCCAACCCCCTCATGACCGGACACCCCCGCCCGCCACGACATCCGTCCGGACCGGCACCCAGCTCTACGCGACCGACGAGCGCTCCGCACGGACGCCGGACGACTCGACGGCCGCCTCGTCCACTTCTCATCAATCGGGAGTCATGCTCATGTCAACCACCATCTTCGAGGACCTCGAGTCGAACGTCCGCAGTTACTGCCGCAACTGGTCCGCCGTCTTCGAGACCGCCCGCGGCTCCCGGCTCCGGGCCGAGGACGGTCAGATCTACCTGGACTTCTTCTCCGGAGCGGGGGCCCTGAACTACGGACACAACGATCCGGACCTCAAGCGGGCACTGATCGACTACCTGGCCGCCGACGGGGTCGTCCACTCGCTGGACACGTACACCGACGCGAAGCGCCGCTTCCTCGTGGCCTTCGAGGAGCAGGTGCTCCGGCCGCGTGGCCTGGACCACAAGGTCCAGTTCACCGGACCCACCGGGACGAACAGCGTCGAGGCCGCCCTGAAACTGGCACGGCTGAACACCGGCCGCACCGGCATCGTGACCTTCACGAACGCCTTCCACGGCATGACCCTGGGGTCCCTGTCCGTCACCGGCAACGCCATGAAACGCAACGGCGCGGGAGTCCCGCTGCCGTTCGTCGCCACGGCGCCCTACGACCGCTACCTCGACGATCCGTCGTGGAGCTTCTCCTGGCTGGCCAAGACCTGGGCGGACGCCAGCTCCGGTGTGGAGCGGCCCGCCGCCGTCATTGTGGAGACCGTCCAGGGCGAGGGCGGCCTGAACGCCGCCCGTGCGGAGTGGCTTCGCCGGCTCGAGGCGCTCTGCCGGGCCCACGACGTCCTGCTGATCGTCGACGACGTCCAGGCCGGCTGCGGGCGCACCGGGACCTTCTTCAGCTTCGAGGAGGCCGGCATCACGCCGGACATCGTGTGCCTGTCGAAGTCCATCTCGGGCTACGGGTTGCCCATGGCACTCGTCCTCCTGCGCCCGGAGCTGGACGTGTGGGAACCCGGCCAGCACAACGGGACCTTCCGCGGCAACAACGCCGCCTTCATCACCGGGACTGCCGCTCTGGAGAAGTACTGGGCCGACGGCGGGGCCTTCGAGCGGTCCGTCGCCGAGCGCGGGAGGCAGCTCTCAACCGGCCTCTCGAAGATCGCCGCCCGCGTCGAGGGAGCGACGTGCCGAGGGCGGGGCCTGCTGGCCGGGGTGCACTTCCCCGATCCGGACCTGGCGGAAAGGATCGCCGCGGCCGCCTACGAACGACGCCTGCTCGTCGAGACCTCGGGCCCGCAGTCCGAGGTGCTCAAGACCATGCCGGCCCTGAACATCACCCGGGAAGAGCTCGACGAAGGCCTCGACATCCTGCTGGAGGCCACGTGTGCCGTGCTCGCCGAGCGCAGGCCGAACGTCCAGGGAACCGTGCGTATCCGGGAGCGGGTGCCGGTGCCGGCAGCTCCTGAGCTCTGAGCCGCACTGCGCTCGCGGGCCCGCGGTCCGTCGTGACGGTCGTCGCAGATCGGGCGGGTGCGGACGGAGAAGCTGTCTGCCGAGTTTCCCGACGCGGTGCTCCGTCCGTCGCGGGGCCGGGCACGACGAAGGCCCTCGTCGGCGTTTCCGCCGACGAGGGCCTTCTGTGCTGCTCCCCCGACTGGACTCGAACCAGTAACCCTTCGATTAACAGTCGAATGCTCTGCCAATTGAGCTACGGGGGACCGTGCACGCACGCGTGCAACGAGCCACTACTGTACCGCCCCGGGCAGGGTTCGACAAATTGCGAGCCCGGCGCGCCGCTCAGTCCTGGCGCAGGCTGCGCCGCTGCATCTCCAGCTCCAGCAGCTCGCGCTGGAGCTGCTGGTAGCGCTCCCGCTGCCCGGCGGGGTCCGTGCGCTGCAGCTCGGCGAGCCGGTCGGACTTGCGCCGGTTGATCTGCAGCTCGAAGAGCCGGTTGAGGATGTCCGCCGTGTAGCGCTCCAGCTGCTGCTGGGTGGTGGCCGGCAGCGGGGTCACGGCGAGCTCGGCGAGGAAGCCGTGCAGCGGTTCGGGCAGATGCCCGCGCACGGCGTCCACCCACACCTGGCCGCCGGGCACCCCGGCGCCGTCGCCGAGGAGTCCCGCGCGGGCGGCGAGCACGGCGTCGTGCACGGCGCCGTGCACGGGGTAGCGGAAGACGCTGAGGCCGAACTCCTCCCAGTGCCGCTCCAGCATCAGGTCCGGGCACTGGATCGCGGTCTCGAGCGCCTCGCGCTCCATCCGGGCCACCGGTTCGCGCGGATCGGGCAGCTCCACGGCGGGCGGGCCGGAGGTCTCGGGCTCCTGCCGCGGGGGCTCCGCCCGCCCCTCCCGGGGGGCGCGGCCGGCGGCGTCGACGGCGCGCTGGACCTCGGCGGGGTCCAGGCCGAGCCAGCCCGCGAGCTGGCGGGCGTAGGCGGGGCGCAGGGAACGGTCCCGGATCCGCGCCACGATGGGCGCGCACGCCCGCATGGCCCGGATCCGGCCCTCGATGGTGTCGAGGTCGTAGTTCTTCAGCGTGGCCCGGATGGCGAACTCGAACAGGGGCCGGCGGTTCTCCACCAGCTCGGCCACGGCGGCGTCGCCGCGGGCCAGCCGCAGGTCGCACGGGTCCATCCCGTGGGGCTCGACCGCCACGTAGGTCTGGGCCACGAACTTCTGGTCCTCCTCGAACGCGCGCAGGGCTGCCTTCTGCCCGGCGGCGTCGCCGTCGAAGGTGAAGACCACCTCGCCCCCGCCGCCGTCGTCGGAGAGGAAGCGGCGGACGATCTTGATGTGCTCGGGGCCGAAGGCGGTGCCGCACGTGGCCACGGCCGTGGTCACCCCGGCCAGGTGGCAGGCCATGACGTCCGTGTAGCCCTCGACGACGACGAGCCGGCGCTGCCTGGCGATCTCCCGCTTGGCGAGGTCGATCCCGTAGAGCACCTGGGACTTCTTGTAGAGCGCCGTCTCGGGGGTGTTGAGGTACTTGGGGCCGGGGTCGTCGTCGTCGAGCTTGCGGGCGCCGAAGCCGATGACCTCGCCGGCGACCGCGCGGATCGGCCACACCAGCCGCCCGCGGAAGCGGTCGTAGAGCCCGCGGTTGCCCTCGGAGAACATCCCGGTGAGCTTGAGCTCCTGGTCGGTGAAGCCGCGCTCGCGCAGGTGCTTGAGCAGGTGGTCCCAGCCGCGCGGGGCGTAGCCCACCCCGTAGCGCTTGGCCGCCTCGCCGTCGAAGCCCCGCTCCCCCAGGAACTGCTGGGCGGGGGCGGCCTGGCGGGTGTAGAGGTGGCGCTGGAAGAACTCGGCGGCGACCTTGTGCGCGTCCAGCAGCCGCTGGCGGCGCCCGACCTCCTCCTTCTTCGGCCCCGAGCCCTGCTCGTAGTGCAGCTCGTAGCCCACGCGGGCGGCGAGCTTTTCCACCGTCTCCGCGAACGTGGTGTGGTCGATGTTCATCAGGAACGCGATGACGTCCCCGGACTCGTCGCAGCCGAAGCAGTGGTAGGTCCCCATCTGCGGCCGGACGTGGAAGGACGGCGAGCGCTCGTCGTGGAAGGGGCACAGGCCCTTCCAGGAGCCGATGCCGGCGCTCTTGAGGGTGACGTAGCCGTCGACGATCTCCTTGATGTCGGTGCGCGCGCGCACCTCGTCGATGTCCTCGCGTCTGATCAGTCCTGCCACGGGAACAGTCTAGGCGCGCCGCCCGACGCGCCCGGCCGGACCCCGGCGGCGGTGCAGTGCCGCCGGGGCCGTTGGTGCGGCCCCGGGCGCGGCGGGGCTCAGCGGGCGGTCTCGCGCAGCTCCTGGCGGGTCTTCGTGCCGGCCAGGGCCAGCCCGCCCAGGCCGCCCACCGCGGCGAAGGCGAAGAAGCCCCAGGGATAGGCCAGCCCGGCGGTCAGCAGTGTCCCGCCGATGATGGGCCCGGAGATCGCCCCGAGCCGGCCCACGCCGGCGGACATGCCCAGGGCCGTGGCGCGCACCCGCGGCGGGTGGTTGGCCGCGGTGAACGCGTAGACGAGCACCTGGGAGGAGAAGACGAAGAAGCCGGTGACGAGGACCAGGGCGTAGATCCCGAGCAGGGGCAGCCGGATCGCCAGCGCCGCCAGCAGCGCCGCCGAGCCGAGGAACCAGACGATGCCCGCCACCCGCGGGGTGATCCGGTCGGCCACCCGGCCGGCGACGGCCAGGCCGAGGATGGCGCCCACGTTGAGGATGAGCAGGAAGCCGAGGGAGTTGCCGAGGTCGTACTCGGCGGCGCGCATGATCTGCGGGAGCCAGGTGTTGAGCCCGTAGACGAGCAGCAGGCCCATGAAGGAGGCCACCCAGATCGCCACGGAGTTGCGGCGCCAGCCCGGGGCCAGCAGCATCCTGGCGCCGGCCTTCTCGGCCTGCTCCTCCGCCGCGGAGCGGTGGGCGATCTCCAGGCCGTAGTGCTCGGACACCGCGCGGGCCTCGGCGGCGCGGCCCTGCGACGCGAGCCAGGACGGGGACTCGGGCAGGAAGACGACCATCAGCGGCACGAGGACGAGGGCCGGCAGGGCGCCCAGGACGAACATCTCCTGCCAGCCGAACTGGCGGACCACGGCGATGGCGACCGCCGCGGTGAGCACGGCGCCCACGTGGTAGCCGGTCATCACCAGCGTGGTGGCGTTGGCGCCCCGCCCGCGGCGGGCGAACTCCGTGACCATCGCGATGGCGGTGGGCAGGCATCCGCCCAGGCCCAGGCCCGCGAGGAAGCGCAGGAGGCCGAAGGCGAGCACGTTCGGGGAGAAGGCCGCGGCGAAGGTCAGCAGGGAGAACAGGACCACGGCGCCGATGAGCATCCTGCGGCGGCCGAGCAGGTCGGTGAGGTAGCCCATCGCGAGGGCGCCGATCATCATGCCCAGGAGCCCGGCGGTGGCCACGGCGGTGCCCTGGGCGGTGGTCATGCCCAGGGCACCGTTCTCGAGCATGGACGGCAGCACCGCGCCCAGGACCACGGCGTCGAAGCCGTCGAGCAGCACCGCCGTCCAGCACAGCGGCGCCACCCAGGCGCGGGAGCGGAGCACGGGCGCGGGACGCCCGGCGGGGGTGGACGCCGCGCGCGCGGCGGACCCGGGAGAGGAGCTCATGGCGTTCAGACCTTCTGTGAGGAGGAGCACAGGTCCGACGATTCTAGGAAGCGCCCTCCGGGGAGACCCAGCTCACATCCGTTGAACGGGATGCTCGGTGCCGCCGCCGGTGTCACCAGAGCGGCTTGTCCCCCACCCGCCAGTGCGTGCCGCGGATCCGGTCGTGGAGGGCCACGGCGGAGAGGTCGGTGAGGGAGGCGATCTGGTCCACCACGAGGCGCAGCCGGGCCGTCTCCGTCCCCGGGCCCTCGCCGATCTCGTGCCAGTCGGCGGCGAAGGCGTGCGAGAGGTAGCGCCCGTCCGAGTCCATGAGCGCGCCCACGAGGATGGAGAGCACCTCCTGCTGGTTGTCGTAGATCGGCTGGGCGTCGCGCACCGTGATGACGTAGGTGGTGGCGATGCCCTTGAGCACCGCGATCTCCACCGCCGTGTCCTGCGGGACGACGAGCTGGGCGTCGTAGCGGGTCAGCGGGTCCTCGCCGTAGATGTCCCGGGTGGCGCCCACCGCGGACATCGCGAAGCGCCCGATGAGCTGGCTCGTCATGTTCTTGAGCCGGGCGAGGTCCTTGCGGGAGCCGTCCATCTCCCGCACCCACAGGGAGGAGTCCTCCAGGCGGGTGAGGGCCGCGTCGAGGACGGCGGGGTCGGCCCCGGGCAGGTACCACCGCCGGGTCATCTCGAGCACCTTGTCCCGCTGGGTGGTGTCGGCCAGCCAGCCCAGCTGCACGTACCCGGAGGCGATCGCGTCCTCGACGTCGTGCACCGAGTAGGAGATGTCGTCGGAGAGATCCATGACCTGGGCCTCCAGGCACTTCGTGCGCGCGGGCGCGCCCTCCCGCAGCCACTCGAACACCGGCAGGTCGTCGGCGTACACCCCGAACTTCGGGGAGCGGGTCCCGTCCGGGCGCAGCGGCGCCTCGTGCGCCTGCCACGGGTACTTGCAGGCGGCGTCCAGCACCGCGCGGGTCAGGTTCAGGCCCGCGGGCGCCCCGGCGTCGTCGAGCACCTTCGGCTCGAGCCGGGTGAGCAGGCGCAGGGTCTGCGCGTTGCCCTCGAAGCCGCCGATGTGCCGGGTCAGCCGGTGCAGGGCCGACTCCCCGTTGTGCCCGAAGGGAGGGTGGCCGAGGTCGTGGGAGAGGCAGGCGGCGTCGACGACGTCGGGGTCGCAGCCGAGCATCCGGCCCAGCTCCCGGCCGATCTGGGCGACCTCCAGGGAGTGGGTCAGGCGGTTGCGCACGAAGTCGTCGGTGTCCGGGGAGACGACCTGCGTCTTGGACGCCAGGCGCCGCAGCCCCGAGGAGTGCAGGATCCGGGCGCGGTCCCGCTCGAAGTCGGAGCGGTACTTGTTGTGGTGGTCCTCCGCCACCCAGCGCGCCACGTCGCGGGCCTCGTAGCCCGGGGCCGGGGAACCGGTGCGGTCGATCTCGATGGACGTGTGGGGCATGCCCGGTCCTCTCTGGTCGGGGAGGGCGGCTCAGCCGCCGGAGACGTCGAGCTCCGCCGCGACCAGGCCCAGCCGCTCGGCGTCGCCCAGTTCGCGGGAGTCCAGCCAGCCCTGCGGCAGGTGCGGCCGCTTGGGCGAGCCGGCCCGTCCGCGCGGCCCCTCGACCGCCGGGCCCGGGTAGCCGAGGGTGAGGTCGAGCTCGGCCAGCAGCTCGCGCAGGGTGGCGAGGTCGGGCACCTGGGCCATCCGCGCCCGCAGCTCCCCGCCCACCGGGTAGCCCTTGAAGTACCAGGCGACGTGCTTGCGGATGTCGCGCAGCCCCTTGGCCTCGTCGCCGAACATCTCGACGAGCAGCTCCGCGTGCCGGTAGATCGTGCGGGCGACCTCGGCGACCCCGGGCCGGAAACGGTCGGGGCGGCCCTCGAAGGCGGCCTGCAGGTCCCCGAACAGCCAGGGCCGGCCCTGGCAGCCGCGGCCGATGACCACGCCGTCCACTCCGGTCTGCTCGACCATGCGCACGGCGTCCTCGGCGCTCCAGATGTCGCCGTTGCCGAGCACGGGAACGTCGGGCAGGGCCTCGCGCAGCTCGGCGATGGCGCTCCAGTCCGCGGTCCCCGAGTAGTGCTGTTCGAGGGTGCGCCCGTGCAGCGACACGGCCGCGACGCCGAGGTCCCGGGCGATCCGGCCGGCCTCGAGGTGGGTGAGGTGGGCGTCGTCGATGCCCTTGCGCATCTTGACGGTCACGGGGACGTCGCCGCGGGAGGCCTCCTCCACGGCGGTGCGCACGATGGCGGTGAACAGGTCGGTCTTCCAGGGCAGGGCCGACCCGCCGCCGCGCTTGGTGACCTTGGGCACGGGGCAGCCGAAGTTGAGGTCGATGTGGTCGGCGCGGTCCTCCTCCACGACCATGCGCACGGCCCGGCCGACGTGGACGGCGTCCACCCCGTAGATCTGGATGGAGCGGGGGGTCTCGTCCGGGTCGTGGTCGATGATCCGCATGGACTCGGGCCGGCGCTCCACGAGGGCGCGGGCGGTGACCATCTCGGTGACGTAGAGCCCGCCGCCGTACTCCCGGCACAGCCGGCGGAACGCCTTGTTGGTCACCCCGGCCATGGGGGCCAGCACCACGGGCACGTCGATCGTGAGGCCGCCCAGCTGCAGCGGCGGCAGGTCGAGCCGGGCGGGCCCGGGCAGGGTGTCGGTCGGTCGCGTATCCATCACCGGGGAATTCTCTCACGGACGGCCGACGGGCCGGGCCCCGGGACCGTGGTCCCGGGGCCCGGCCCGTGCCGCAGCAGCTCAGGCCGCGGGCGGCTCCGCGAGGACCACGGTGGTCTCCACGACCGTGGCCGCGCCGGCGGCGAGCAGGTTCTCGACGACGGTGGTCAGCGGCGCCATGGACCCGTCCACCTGGAACTGCACCGGGTGCTGGTGGGCCAGCAGAGCCAGCAGCCGCTCCAGCGCCGGTCCCGCCGCGGCGTCCTCCGGGGTCCAGCCGAGCACCACGTGCGCCGGGGCGTCCTCGGCCGTCCGCCCCGCGTCCGGCTCCGGGCCGCCGCCGGGGGCGGCGTCCAGCTCGACCGGTCGGTAGCTGACGGCGAAGGCCGAGATCCGCCCCCGCTCCCCCGCCGCCACGCCGTTGCGCAGCACCAGGGCCCCGTACGCGTGCGCGGCGTCGGAGAGGAACAGCTGGTTGACCCGCCCGATCGGCAGCTCGGCCGGCCGGTCCCAGGCGTGCACGGAGCGGTAGAAGTCCCACAGCGCCCGGGTGAGCTCCACGGAGCCGGTGGCCAGGTCCTCCACGGCCTGGGCCGGCGTGCCGTCGGGGTGCTCGCGCAGCGGCTGCAGCGGCAGCGCCCCGGCTCCGACGCGGACCACCGTGGAGACCTGGACGGGCTCCAGGCCGGCCGCGCGGGCGAACCGCTCCCCCGCCGAGCCGGGCTCGGCCTTGGTGCGCAGCGCCCGCACGCCCGAGGGCGAGTCCGCCGCCTCGGCGCGCAGCCGCTCCAGCAGGGCCCGGCCGATGCCCTCGCCGCGGCGGTCGGGGGCGACCTCGACGTAGACCCACAGCCGCAGGGGGTGCAGCGCCGACTCGTAGACGGTCCCGGCGGCGACCGGCACCCCGGCGTCCTCCGCGACCACGGTCCGCGACCACGGGGTGTCGGCGTCGGGGCGCAGCACGGCGCGGAACGCGGCGGCCTGCGGGGTCTCCGGGTCCGGCCACACCTCCAGCAGCCGCAGGTCGTCGCCGTCCCGCCAGGGGCGCAGGGTGAGCGCGGCGCTCATCAGCGGACGAGCTTCCCGGCGAGGTAGGACTTCACCTGGTCCAGGGCCACGCGCTCCTGGGTCATGGCGTCCCGCTCGCGGATGGTCACGGCCTGGTCCTCGAGGGTGTCGAAGTCCACGGTGATGCAGTACGGGGTGCCGATCTCGTCCTGGCGGCGGTAGCGGCGCCCGATCGCCCCGGAGTCGTCGAAGTCGATGTTCCAGTTCCGGCGCAGCTCGGCGGCCAGGTCCCGGGCCTTCGGCGAGAGCTCCTCGTTGCGGGACAGCGGCAGGACGGCGGCCTTGACCGGGGCCAGCCGCGGGTCCAGCTTCAGCACGGTGCGCTTGTCCACCCCGCCCTTGGAGTTGGGCGCCTCGTCCTCGGTGTAGGCGTCCACCAGGAAGGCCATCATCGAGCGGGTCAGCCCGAAGGAGGGCTCGATCACGTAGGGCACGTAGCGCTCGTTGGTCTGCTGGTCGAAGTAGCTGAGGTCGGCGTTGGAGTGCTGGTTGTGCACGCCGAGGTCGTAGTCGGTGCGGTTGGCCACGCCCATGAGCTCGCCCCACGGGTTGCCCTGGAAGCCGAACCGGTACTCGATGTCGATCGTCCCGGCGGAGTAGTGCGCGCGGTCGTCCTCGGGGACGTCGTAGCGGCGCATGTGGTCGGGGTCGATGCCGAGGTCGGTGAACCAGCTCCAGCACGCCTCGACCCACTCGTCGAACCAGTGCCCGGCCTCGGAGGGGTGGGTGAAGTACTCGATCTCCATCTGCTCGAACTCGCGGGTGCGGAAGATGAAGTTGCCCGGGGTGATCTCGTTGCGGAAGGCCTTGCCGATCTGGCCGATGCCGAACGGCGGCTTCTTGCGCGAGGCGGTGACCACGTTGTTGAAGTTCACGAAGATGCCCTGCGCGGTCTCGGGCCGGAGGTAGTGCAGGCCCTCCTCGTTGTCGACCGGGCCGAGGAAGGTCTTCAGCAGGCCGGAGAACTGCTGGGGCTCGGTCCACTGGCCCTTGGTGCCGCAGTTGGGGCAGGGGATCTCGGCCATCCCGTTCTCCGGGGCACGGCCCTTCTTCTCCTCGAACGCCTCGATCAGGTGGTCCTGGCGGGCGCGCCGGTGGCAGGAGGTGCACTCCACGAGCGGGTCCGTGAAGGTGGCCACGTGCCCGGAGGCCTCCCAGACGGCCTTCGGCAGGATGATCGAGGAGTCGAGGCCCACCATGTCCTCGCGCCCGCGCACGAAGGTCTGCCACCACTCGCGCTTGATGTTCTCCTTGAGCTCGGCGCCGAGGGGCCCGTAGTCCCAGGCGGAGCGGGAGCCGCCGTAGATCTCACCCGCCTGGAACACGAAACCGCGGCGCTTGGCCAGCGAGATGACGTTGTCCAACGTGGACTTGGGGGCCATGGGGATCACTCCAGGTTCTCGCCCGACCGCCGGCTGCGGACGCGCGTGGTGGGTTGCGTAGCCCGGCGGGTCGCCGCCGGGAATGCGGCCGTCGTCGGCCGTCACGGATCGGGACGCCGCGGGCGGCGTCCCCGACCCAGGGTAGCCAATCGCCGGGACCGTCGCCGACCGGCGGAACGGGGGCGGGTGCCGCTGCGGCCCGCCGGCCGCCAGGACCTGGGACACTGGGGGCATGACGAGCTCCCCGACGCCCCGGCACACCGACGACCTGCCCATCCGCGACGACATGATCCGGCTCGGCCAGGCCCTGAAGCTGGCCAACCTCGCCGAGGACGGCGCCCAGGCCCGCTCCCTCGTGGAGGAGGGGCGGGTGAGCGTCAACGGCGAGGTCGAGACGCGGCGCGGCCGGCAGCTGCATCCGGGCGACGTGGTCTCGACCGGGGACGCCGCCGTCCGGATCACCGCGGGCGGCTGAGCGTCCGGGGTCAGCCCCCCAGGACCACGTGGGTGAGGTACTCCCGCACGTGGCGCAGCTCCTGGGGGCTGATCCCGTGGCCCACCCCGGTGTAGTGCACCTTCATGACGTCGGCGTGCTCGAGCATCCACTCGGCCGTGCTGTCGACGAGGTGCTGCGGAATGACCGGGTCCTGCGGGTCGCGGCCCCAGAACATCGGCAGGGGACGCTCGCGCAGCCGCTCGTCCGCGAAGGCTGCGTGCTCGCCCGGCACCACGAACCCGGACAGGCCCACCACCGCGGCGATCTCCCCGGGCAGGGCGCGCGCCAGCGAGGTGGCCATCGCCATGCCCTGCGAGAAGCCCAGCAGCGTGATGCTGGAGTGCTCCGCGGCGCGCTCGCGCAGCCAGGCGGCCACGGGCGCCACCGCCTCGGCGACGCGCTCGGCGGAGAAGCTGAGGTCGGCCGCGAGCGGGAACCACTGGAAGCCCAGCTGCGCGGGCTGGGGCGCGCGCAGGGAGGCCACGCTGAACTCGCCCGGCAGCTCCGGGACGAGGCCCATCAGGTCGTGCTCGTGCGAGCCGTAGCCGTGCAGCAGCACGAGCAGCGGGGTGCCGGGGCGGGCGGCGGGGTCGGTGCTCCACACGGCGTGCGGGGTGGTCGCGTGCGGGGCGGTTCCGGTCGGGGCGGGGGCGTCGGTCATGGCACCAGTGTGCCACCCGCGGCGCCGCCCGCCCGGGCGTCAGGGGCGGGCCAGCACGGTCTCCACGAGCAGCTTCCCCACCTGCGGCGCCTCGATGAGGAACCCGTCGTGCCCGGACGGGGACGTGAGGGTGTGCCGCCGGACGTCCCCGGGCAGGGCGGCGGCCAGGACGTCGGACTCGCGCGGGAGGTACAGGCGGTCGGAGTCGACCGCGGCCACCAGCCACTCGCACGAGGTCACCGACAGGGCCTCCTCCAGCGTGCCGCGGCCGCGGCAGACGTCGTGGGACATGAGCGTCTCGTTGACGGCGAGGTAGCTGTTGGCGTCGAACCGGCCCGCGAGCTTGGAGGCCTGGTGGTCGAGGTAGCTCTCGACCTGGTAGCGCCCGCGGCCCCCGGGGTGGGTGCCGATCACCTGCTCCTCGGCCTGCGGGGTGCGCCCGAACCGGTGGTGCAGCTCGTCGGCGGAGCGGTAGGTGATGTGGGCGATCCGCCGGGCCAGGCCCAGCCCGGTCACCGGGAAGGGCCCGTCGTAGTAGTCCCCGCCCCGGAAGTCCGGGTCCTGGCGGATCGCGAGGTTCTGCGCCTGCCCCCAGGCGAGCTGCTCGGCGCTGGACTGGGGGCACGCGGCGACCACCGCGCAGGCCCGGACCCGCTCGGGGTAGGTCACCGCCCACTCCAGGGCGCGCGCCCCGCCCATGGACCCGCCGATGACCAGGCGCCACGTGTCGATGCCCAGGGCGTCGGCCAGGGCGGCCTCCGCGCGCACGGAGTCCCGCACGGTGACCAGGGGGAAGCGGGAGCCCCAGGGCCGGCGCTCGGGGTCCACCTCGGCCGGGGCCGGGGTGGACGGTCCCGTGGAGCCGTAGCAGCCGCCCACGATGTTGGCGCACACCACGAAGTAGCGGTCGGTGTCGATGGCGGCGCCGGGGCCGACCAGGCCGTCCCACCAGCCGCCGCTCTGGGCGGCGCGGCGCTGCGTCTCCGGGGCCCCGGGCCGGGCCCTCCCGGCGGCGACGTGGGTGTCCCCGGTCAGGGCGTGCTCCACGAGCACCGCGTTGGAGCCGTCCGGGGCGAGCACGCCCCAGGTCTCGTAGGCGATCCGGACCTCCGGCAGCCGGAAGCCGGACTCCAGCTCCAGGGTGCCGATCTCGGCGTGCCGCGGCACGCCGTCCTCGCGCACGTCCGCGCCGGCGCCGCGCAGCACCGTCACGCTCACTCCTGCCCTCCGGCCGCGGCCGCGGCCGCGGCGAAGCCCTGCTCCAGGTCCGCCAGGATGTCCGTGACGTTCTCCAGCCCCACGGACAGGCGCACGAAGCCGGGCTCCACCCCCGCCGCGAGCTGCTCCTCGGGCAGCAGCTGGCTGTGCGTGGTGGACGCGGGATGGATCACCAGGGAGCGGACGTCGCCGATGTTCGCCACGTTGGAGTGCAGCGTCAGGGCGTCCACGAAGGCCGCGCCGGCCGCCCGGCCGCCCTCGAGGACGAACCCGAGGACGGAGCCGGCGCCGCGGGGCGCGTACTTGCGCGCCCGGTCGTGCCAGGGCGAGGACTCCAGCCCCGCCCAGCTCACCGAGCGGACGTCCTCCCGCGCCTCCAGCCAGCGGGCCACCTCCCCGGCGTTGGCCACGTGGCGCTCCATGCGCAGCGACAGCGTCTCGATGCCCTGCTCGATGAGGAAGGCGTTGAACGGGGAGATCGCCGAGCCGAGGTCGCGCAGCAGCTGCACCCGGGCCTTGAGGATGTAGGAGAGGTTGACCCCGAACGCGCCCTCCGCGCCGAGGGCCTGGGCGTAGACGAGCCCGCCGTAGGACTCGTCGGGCTCGTTGAAGCCGGGGAAGCGCTCCGGGTACCGGCCGAAGTCGAAGGCGCCGGAGTCCACGATCACGCCGCCGATCGCGGTGCCGTGCCCGCCCATGAACTTCGTGGCGGAGTGCACCACGATGTCCGCGCCCCAGCGGAACGGCTGGACGAGGTAGGGGGTCGCCACCGTGTTGTCCACGATGAGCGGGACCTCGTGGTCGTGGGCGATCCCGGAGACCGTCTCGATGTCGAGGACGTCGTTGCGCGGGTTCGGGATGGTCTCGGCGTAGAACGCCTTGGTGTTCGGGCGCACGGCCCGCCGCCAGGCCTCCGGGTCGTCCGGGTCGGTCACGAAGGTGGTCTCGATGCCGAGCTTGGGCAGCGTGAACTTGAGGAGGTTGTACGTCCCGCCGTACAGGCTCGGGCTGGCCACCACGTGGTCCCCCGCCCCGGCGAGGTTGAGCACCGCGAACGTCGTGGCCGACTGCCCGGCGCTGAGCATCAGGGCGCCCACCCCGCCCTCCAGGGCGCTGATGCGGTTCTCCACGACCTCCGTGGTCGGGTTGCCGATGCGGGTGTAGATGGGTCCCAGCTCCGCGAGCGCAAAGCGGTCCGCGGCGGCCTGGGCGTCGGGGAAGACGAAGGACGTGCTCTGGTGGATGGGCAGGGCGCGGGAGCCGGTCACCGGATCGGGGCGCTGGCCGGCGTGGATCTGCTGGGTCTCGAACGACCAGCCGGCCGGGTGCTCGGGGGTGGGCAGCGCGGTCGCGGTGCGGTCGGCCGTGGAAGCAGTGGACTCGGACATGCCGGGAGACTCCTTGCGGGTGTCAGGGGTCCGGTGTCCGACCGTGGTGGTGCTGCCGTGCGACGGCCGGGCACCGAGGACCCGCGCTTGCTCGCTCGCCGGTCGCGAGGAGCCCGGTCTTCACCCAGGGCACCCCACCGCGGTGGAGGGTTGCCGGCCAGCTAGCTGGGGCTTGGACGCTGGCGCTCATGACCTGGACAGCATTCTCCGGATTCGGGCGACACGGCGTCAAGCCGGGGTGCGGCGAGCGCCCCGCGCACGCGCCGGACGGGCCGGGGAGCAGCCCGCCGGGGACCGATTTGGAGACGAAAGTCACACGGTGCCACGATGAGCCCATGAGAGTCGACCACGTGTCCTACGCCTGCCGCCCGGAGGGCCTGACGGCCACCACCGAGCGCATTGCCGACCAGCTCGGGATCGAGCCGGTCAAGGGTGGGGTGCACCCCCGTTTCGGCACCCGCAACATGATCCTTCCGCTCACCAACCACCAGTACGTCGAGGTCGTCGAGGTCCTCGAGCACCCCGCGGCGGAGAAGGCCCCGTTCGGCCGGGCCGTGCGCGCCCGCTCCGAGGCCGGCGGCGGCTGGCTGGGCTGGGTCGTCGAGGTCGACGACCTCGCGCCCTTCGAGCAGCGCCTCGGCCGGCACGCGGTGCCCGGCCACCGGGTCTTTCCCGACGGCCGGTGCCTGGAGTGGCACCAGATCGGCGTCAAGGGCCTGATCGCCGACCCCCAGCTGCCGTTCATGGTGCGCTTCGACTCGGCCCCGGAGATGCACCCGTCCCAGGCGCGGATCACCGACGTGGCCCTCGCCGGGATGTGCATCGCCGGGGCGCCCGAGCGGGTGGCCGAGTGGCTGGGCGCGCCCGTGGAGACCGCGCTCGAGGACCTGGCGGTGGAGTGGCGCTATCCGGAGGGCACGCCCGGGCTGCTCTCGGTGTCCTTCGGCACCCCCGACGGGCTGGTCACGATCTGAGGCGCCGGCCGGGGCGGGCCCGCACGGCGGGCCCGCCTCAGCCGAGCAGCCGGCCGACGCCCAGGAAGCCCACGGCGTCCAGCAGGAAGTGCGCGACGACGAGGGGCATGACCCGCCCGGTGCGCCGGTAGAGCTCGGCGAAGACCAGGCCCATCACCACGTTGCCGAGGAAGGGCCCGATGCCCTGGTATAGGTGGTAGCTGCCGCGGAACAGCGCCGTGACCACCAGCACCACCGGCCAGCGCCAGCCGATGCGGGTGAGCCGGTCGGTCAGGAACGCGACCACCACCACCTCCTCGACCAGGGCGTGGCGCAGCGCGGAGAGCAGCAGCACCGGCACCGTCCACCAGTGCTCGGCCAGCCCGGAGGTCGTCACCTCCGCGGTGAGGCCCAGGGCGCGGCCGGCCGCGTAGAGGGCCAGGGTGCCCAGCCCCATGACGAGGAACAGGACGGTGCCCAGCCCGAGGTCCGGGACCGGCATCCGGGCGTCGAGCCCGATCCGCCGCCGCACCGTGCCCAGCGCGCCGGCGGAGCCGGCGAGCAGGTACAGCGCCAGCAGCACCGGGACCAGGTCCAGGCCGATGCCCGTGAGCTGGCGCAGCAGGTCGATCAGCGGCTGCACGCTCAGCGGCGGGTTCATCGTGGCCTGCGCCTCCGAGAGCGGGCCGCGGGCCAGCTGCTCGGCCAGGGAGAGCACCGCGTAGAGCGCGGAGGCGCCCAGGGAGACCCCCAGCACGAGGACCACCTGCATCCACAGGTCGGCGCGGGTGGAGCCGAAGGCCGGCGGGCGCGGGGCGAGGTGTGCGGGGGTGCTCATGCGGCCATTCTGGCACCGCCCGGGCGGACCGCCGGGTCGCGGGCCCCTCGCCGGCGCCGCGCCCCCGGGCCGGCCAGCGGCGGGCGGGGTGCCTTCCCTAGGATGGGCACATGACAGCTCTTCCCCCGCAGATCCGCCGGCAGCCCGCCGAGCGCACCTTCCACGGCCACCTGTTCTCCGATCCCTACGAGTGGATGCGGGCGAAGGAGTCCCCGGAGGTGCTCGCCCACCTCACCGCGGAGAACGAGTACGCGGAGGCCCGCACGGCCCACCTGGCCGGGCTGCGGGAGTCGATCTTCGGGGAGATCAAGGGCCGCACCCAGGAGACCGACCTGTCGGTGCCGAACCGGCGCGGGGACTGGTGGTACTTCTCCCGCACGGTGGAGGGCGGCGCGCACCAGGTGTTCTGCCGGGTGCCGGCCGCGACCACCGGGGACGTCCTCGCGGACTGGACCCCGCCCGTCGTCGGGCCCGGGACCCCCATGGCGGGCGAGCAGGTGCTGCTCGACGCCAACGCGGAGTCCGCGAAGCACGAGTTCTACTCCCTCGGCAGCTTCGACGTCTCCGAGGACGGGGAGCTGCTGGCCTGGGCCGAGGACGTCACCGGGGACGAGCGCTTCACCCTGCGCGTGCGCGACCTCACCACCGGGGCGCTGCTCGCCGACGAGATCCCCGGCACCTTCTACGGGTCCTTCCTCACCCCCGACGCCCGCGCGGTCTACTACACCGTGGTGGACGAGTCCTGGCGGCCCCACCAGCTGCGCCGCCACGTCCTGGGCACCCCGGTGGCCGAGGACGTCGTGGTCCACGAGGAGGCCGACCCGGGTCTGTGGCTGGGCGCGGGGCTGTCCGCGGACCGGCGCTGGATCGTGGTGGAGGCCATGTGCTCGGAGTTCTCCGAGCAGCTGATCCAGCCGGTGGCGGACCCGCAGGCCCCGCTGCAGGTGGTGCTGCCGCGCACCGACCGGGTGCTCTACGAGGCCGAGCCCTTCCTGCTGGACGGCCGCGAGCAGATCCTGCTGACCCACGACCACGAGGCCCCGAACTCCCGGGTCTCGCTCATGGACCCGGCCGACCTCGGCCGCCCGGTCGCGGAGGTGGACCTGCGCGACGTCGTCCCGGCCTCGGACACCGTGCGGGTCAACGGCTGCGCCGTCACGGCCACGCACCTGGTGGTCTCCGTGCGGGCGGAGACCACGCTGCGGGTGCGGCTGCTGCCCCTCGCGGGCCTCGGCACGGAGGCCCAGGCGGCGGCCGTGGAGCCGGCCTTCGCGGAGCAGCTCTACACCGCCGGAGTGGCCGCCGCCGAGCACGACGCCCCCGTGCTGCGGCTGTCCTACACCTCCTTCACCACGCCCCCGCGCGTCTACGACGTCTTCCCCGCCGGCGCGACCGGCGCCGACGACGCCCTGCCCGCCGAGCCCGTGCTGCGCCGGGAGACCACCGTGCTCGGCGGCTACGACCCCGGCGACTACACGGTGGAGCGGGACTGGGCCACCGCCGCGGACGGCACCCGCATCCCCGTCTCCCTGGTCCGCCGGGCGGACCTGGACCCCGCGGTGCCGGCCCCGGTGGTGCAGTACGCCTACGGCTCCTACGAGCACAGCACCGACCCGGGCTTCTCCGTCTCCCGGCTGTCCCTGCTGGACCGCGGCGTGGTCTGGGCGGTCGCCCACGTGCGCGGCGGCGGCGAGCTGGGCCGGTCCTGGTACGAGGAGGGCAAGAAGCTGCACAAGGTCAACACCTTCACCGACTACGTGGCGGTGACCGACCACCTGGCCGCCCGCCCGGACCTCGACGAGCGGCGGATCCTGGTGATGGGCGGGTCCGCGGGCGGCCTGCTCGTGGGCGCGGTGCTCAACCTGGCCCCCGAGAAGTACTGCGGCGCGCTGGCGGCCGTGCCGTTCGTGGACCCGCTGACCTCCATCCTCGACCCCTCGCTGCCCCTCACGGCCCTGGAGTGGGAGGAGTGGGGCAACCCGATCGAGGACAGCCACGTCTACCGGTACATGCGCGACTACTCCCCCTACGAGAACGTCCGCCCGCTGCCGTATCCCCCGGTCCTGGCCGTGACCAGCCTCAACGACACCCGGGTGCTCTACGTGGAGCCGGCCAAGTGGGTCGCCGCCCTGCGGGAGGCCACGACCTCCGGCCACTCCGTGCTGCTGCGCTGCGAGATGGCCGGCGGCCACGGCGGGGCGTCCGGACGCTACGCGCAGTGGAAGGACACCGCCTGGGAGTACGCTTGGGTGCTGGACCGGATGGGACTGGCCGGCGCCTGAGCGGCCGGCGCGGGGGCCGGCTCCCCGCGCCGCGGCGGCGTCTCCCGCGGTCCTCGAGCGCCGGAGCGTGCCGCCGCCCTGGGCCCGAGGCCCCCGAGGTCAGGAGAGCGGCTGCTCGGTGCGGAAGCGCACCGGGTCCAGGGCGGCGGCGGTCTCCCGGGAGCACCACGGGCCCACCGCGCCGTCCCCGAGCAGGTCCGCGGCGGCGCGGGCCATGGCCGTGCTCGTCTGGAAGCCGTAGCCGGACTGGCCGGCCAGCCAGAGCAGGCCCGGGACCTCCGGGTCGAACCCGCACACCGGCACGCCGTCCGGGGACTCGGTGCGCAGCCCGGTCCAGGCCCGCTCGATCCCGGTGGCGCCCAGCGACGTCACGGTGTTGAGCCGGGCCACGAGGTCCTCGACGTCCTCGCGCACCGGCTGCGCGTCGCACGGCTCGCTCGGCACCGCCTCGGACGGGGAGACCAGCGCCCCGTCCCCGGCCCGCCGGTAGTACCAGCCGGAGTCCGCGGCGACGACCATGGGGTGGTCCGGGGCCAGGGGCTTGGCGAGACGGACGAGGGCCGCGGTGCGCCGCAGCGGGCGCAGCCCGAGCGGTGCGGCGCCGAACCGGCCCGCCACCTCGTCCGCCCAGGCGCCCGCGGCCACGACGACGCGGCGGACGCGGACCTCCTGCCCGCCCACCGCGGCGCGCCAGCCCTCGCCGTCGGGTGCGGCCGCGGTGACCGGCGCTCCGGTGAGGATCCGCACCCCGGCCGCCGCCGCGCGCGCCCGGTGCCAGGCCACGAGGGCGCCGGCGTCGGTGCGCACCGAGGTGTCGTCGAGCAGCCCGCCCGCCACCTCCTCCGGCGGGGAGCTGGCCAGCTCGGGGCACAGCTCCACCAGGGCGGGGCGGGAGAGCTGCCGCAGCCCCGGGACGGCCTCCGCGCGCAGCCCGGCCGCGGTGCCCACGAGCACCATGCGGCTGGGCCAGGCCAGGGGGCGCGGCGGTGCCGGGCTCGGGTCCAGGAGCCCGGCGACGGTGGCGGCGGTGAGCTCGCGCACGGGTGCGGGACCGTAGCTGGGGATGAGCTGCTCGGCGGAGCGCCCGGAGGTGTGGTGGGCCAGGGCCGGCTCGGCCTCGGCGAGCACGATCCCGGCGCCGCTGCCCCGCCGCTCGGCCAGGGCGGAGGCCAGGGACAGCCCGGCGATGCCGCCGCCGATGATGAGCACGTCCTGCACAGGGTCCATCCGCCCATGCTCGCACGCCGCCCGGGGCCCGTGCTCGTCCCCCGCGGACCCGGCCGAGGGAGGCCTCGCCAGGAGGAAACATCGGAAGGAAACACCGGGAGGAAACGCGGGGAGCAAACGCCGGGAGCGCCCACAGGAGGGGAAGCGCCGAGGGGCCGCGGGCCGCCGGAGCCCGTGACGGTCTCCGGCGGCCCGCGGCCCCTCGCGGGACGGGTGGTCAGCCCTGCACGCCGAGCTTCTCCAGGATCAGCTCCCGCACCCGGGCGGCGTCGGCCTGGCCGCGGGTGGCCTTCATGACCGGGCCGATGAGCGCGCCCACGGCCTGCACCTTGCCGGCCTGGACCTTCGCGACGACGTCGGGCATCTGCGCCATGGCGTCGTCGATCGCCGCAGTGAGCACGCTGTCGTCGGAGACGACCGCCAGACCGCGCTGCTCGACGACCTCGGCCGGGGAGCCCTCGCCCTCCAGGACGTGGGCGAGGACCTTCTTGGCCAGCTTGTCGTTGATCTTGCCGGCGCCGATGAGCCCGTCGAGCTCGACGACGTGCTGCGGGGTGACCCCCAGCTCCGCGATCTCGACCTCCCGCTGCTTGGCCAGGCGGGCGATCTCGCCCATCCACCACTTGCGGGCCGCGGCCGGGGCGGCCCCGGCCGCGACGGTCTGCTCGATCTCGTCGAGCACGCCCGCGTTGACGACGTCGCGGAACTCCTCGTCCGAGAAGCCCCAGGCGGCCTGCAGCCGTTTGCGGCGCTCGGCCGGGGGCTCGGGCAGCTCCGCCCGCAGCCGCTCGATCCACGCCTCGTCCGTCACGACCGGCACGAGGTCCGGCTCGGGGAAGTAGCGGTAGTCGTCGGCGTCGGACTTCGGCCGCCCGCTGGTGGTGGAGCGGGTGTCCTCGTGCCAGTGCCGGGTCTCCTGCACGATGGTCCCGCCGCCGTCCAGGACGGCGGCGTGCCGCTGGATCTCGAAGCGCACGGCGCGCTCGACGGCGCGCAGCGAGTTCACGTTCTTCGTCTCGGAGCGGGTGCCGAATGTGGACGCGCCCTTGGGCATGAGGGACACGTTGGCGTCGCAGCGGACGTTGCCGCGCTCCATCCGGGCGTCCGAGATGCCGAGGTTCTTGACGATCTCGCGGATGACGGTCACGTAGGCGCGCGCCAGCTCGGGGGCCCGGGAGCCGGCGCCCACGATCGGCTTGGTCACGATCTCGATCAGCGGCACCCCGGCGCGGTTGTAGTCCACCAGGGAGAAGTCGGCGCCCTGGATGCGGCCGGCGGCCCCGCCCAGGTGGGTGAGCTTGCCGGCGTCCTCCTCCATGTGGGCGCGCTCGATCTCGACGGTGAACACCGTCCCGTCCTCCAGCTCCACGTCGACGGAGCCGTTCTCGGCGATCGGCTCGTCGTACTGGGAGGTCTGGAAGTTCTTCGGGGTGTCCGGGTAGAAGTAGTTCTTCCGGGCGAAGTGGGACACCGGGCGGATCTCGCAGCCCAGGGCCAGGCCGAGCTTGATCGCCGACTCCACGGCCACCCGGTTGACCACGGGCAGCACCCCGGGCAGGCCCAGGGAGACGGGGGTGACGTTGGTGTTCGGCTCGTCGCCGAAGACGTTGGGGGCGGCGTCGAACATCTTGGTCCGCGTGTTCAACTCCACGTGGACCTCGAAGCCGAGGACGGGGTCGTACTTCTCCATGGCCTCGTCGAAGGACAGGACCTCTTCGGTGGTCTGGGTCATCAGCGGGCTCCTCCCCGGACGGGTGCGGACAGGGTGGACTCGGCGGCCAGGTCGCGGACCAGCGCGGCGGTGTCGGGCAGGTCCTTCCACAGGGGCCCGCCCCAGCGGTCGGCGAGCAGGGCTTCCAGGCCGGCGCCGGCGCGGTAGAGCCGGGCGTCCTCCCGGGCCGGGGCCATGAACTGGATGCCCACGGGCAGCCCGTCCTCGGGGGCGAGGCCACCGGGGACGGAGATCGCGGGCACGCCGGCCAGGTTGGTGGGGATGGTCGCGATGTCGTTGAGGTACATCTGCATGGGGTCCGCGGACTCGTCCACGGCGCCGCGCTCGAAGGCCGTGGTCGGCGCCGTCGGGGAGACGAGCACGTCCACCTGCTCGAAGGCGGCGGCGAAGTCGCGCTGCACCAGGGTGCGGACCTTCTGCGCCGAGCCGTAGTAGGCGTCGTAGTAGCCGGCGGACAGGGCGTAGGTGCCCAGGATGATGCGCCGCTTGACCTCCGCGCCGAAGCCGGCGGCCCGCGTGGCGCCCATCACCCGCTCGATGGTCAGCGGCCCGCCCTCGGGCAGCACGCGGTGGCCGAAGCGCACGCCGTCGTACTTGGCGAGGTTCGAGGAGACCTCCGAGGACATGATCAGGTAGTAGGCCCCCAGGGCGTAGCGGAAGTTCGGGGTGGAGACCTCCACGATCTCGGCGCCGGCCGAGCGCAGCAGCTCCACGGCCTCGCCGAAGCGCTGCTGGACGCCGGGCTGGAAGCCCTCGCCCGTGAGCTCCCGGACCACGCCCACGCGCAGTCCTTTCAGCCCGCCCTCCGCGGCCCCGGCCCGGGCCTGGGCGGCGAGGGGCCCGGCCGAGCCCGGCAGCGAGGTGGAGTCCTGCGGGTCGTGCCCGCCCACCACCTCGTGCAGCAGCGCGGCGTCGAGCACCGTCCGGGCCACCGGGCCCACCTGGTCCAGGGAGGACGCCATGGCGATCACGCCGTAGCGGGAGACCCCGCCGTAGGTCGGCTTCACGCCCACCGAGCCGGTCAGGGCCGCCGGCTGGCGGATGGACCCGCCGGTGTCGGTGCCCAGGGCCAGGGGCGCCTGGAAGGCGGTGACGGCCGCGGCGGAGCCGCCGCCGGAGCCCCCCGGGATCCGGGCGAGGTCCCACGGGTTGCGGGTGTCGCCGAACGCGGAGTGCTCGTTGGAGGAGCCCATCGCGAACTCGTCCAGGTTCGTCTTGCCGAGCACGGGCATGCGCGCCGCGCGCAGCCGGCGGGTCACGGTGGCGTCGTAGGGGCTCATCCAGCCCTCGAGCATCCGGGAGGCCGCGGTGGTGGGCTGGCCCTTGGTGACGATGAGGTCCTTGACCGCGATCGGCACGCCGGCCAGCTCGGGCAGCTCCTCGCCGCGGGCGCGGGCGGCGTCCACCTCGGCGGCCACGGACAGGGCCTCCTCGGTGTTCACGTGCAGGAAGGCGTTGAGCCCGCTCTTGCCGCGGCTGCGGTCGGCGGGGTCGACGGGAGCGCCGTCGGTGTCCCGGATGCGGTCCAGGTGCGCCTGGACGGCCTCCACGGAGCTGACCTCGCCGGCGGCGAGCTGCTGGGCGAGCTCGGCGGCCGAGAGGCCGGCGACGCCCTGGGGGGTACCGGTGGTCGTCATGCGGCTACTCCTCGTCCAGGATCGCGGGCACCTTGAACTTGCCCTCGGCGGCGTCGGGGGCGTTGCTGAGCGACTCCTCGGCGGTGAGGGTCTCGCCCACGACGTCCTCGCGGAAGACGTTCTGCAGCGGGATCGGGTGGCTCGTGGCCGGGACGTCCGGGCCGGCGGCCTCGCTGACGGACGCGACCGAGTCGACGACGAGGTCCAGCTCCGTGGCCATGGACCGCAGCTCCTCCTCGGTCATCTCGATGTGCGCGAGCTTCGCCAGGTGGGCGACCTGCTCGCGGGTGATCGCAGACATGCGCACTCCTGCTCGTGGTCGGGGTGGTTTCCGCTCCAGTCTAGCCGCGCAGCCCCCGCCGCCCGCGCGGGCGGAGGGGCCGGTGCGGGGGCATACCCTGGAGGTACGCCCACCCACCACACAGGAGCACCCGGACATGGCCAAGAGCACCCCCGCCCGCACGAAGAAGGCCCGCGGCGCCCGGAAGGACCGCCCCGCCGGCGCCCGGCCCGGGAGGGCCACGCGCTCGGTCTCGGCCACGGACGCCGCCAACGCCTGGCGCCAGCGGGTCAGCAAGGACGCCGCCGAGACGATCGACACGGTCGTGGCGCACGTCCAGGCCGTGGCCGAGCAGCAGCTGGGGCAGCACGGGGCCTTTCCGGCCTTCCTCGTGACCGCCCGCAAGGACGGCGAGTACGAGCTCGACGCCCTGCCGCCGGAGCAGGTGGAGGAGCTCTCCCCCGAGGCGGTGCTGCAGGCGCTGCGGGACCGGGCCGAGCAGCTGCGGGACGAGATCCTCTGCGCGGGCGTGGCGTTCCCGGTGACCCTGCCGGACCGCTCCGGGCAGACCGCGGTGGCCGTGGAGGTCCAGCACCGCGAGGGCGAGTCCCTGCGCATCATCCAGTCCTACCGCGTCAAGGGGGCCGAGCGCTCGGTGAGCTTCGGGGACGTGGCGGCCGAGCCCACCGATCCCTGGCTGTGGCTCTGAGCGCCTGACGCCGCACCCGGGCCGGCCGTGGCCGCCCGCACACGAGACGAAGGGCCCCTCCGCACGCGGAGGGGCCCTTCGTCTCGTGCTGCGCGGCGAGGCCGCGCGGTGCCGATCCCGGGAGGGATCAGGCGGGGATGTTCAGCACCTGACCGGGGAAGATCAGGTTCGGGTCGGCGATGCTGCCGGCGTTGGCGGCGGCCAGCGCCTCCCAGCCACCGTGGACGCCCAGCTTCTGGGCGATGATCGAGAGGGTGTCACCGGGGACCACGGTGTAGGACTCGCCGGCCACGGGGGCCGGGGCCACGACGGCGGCCGGGGCGACGTACTCGACCACGGGGGCGGCGGCCGGGGCCGGCGCGGGAGCGGCCTGCACGGGGGCCGGAGCCGGGGCGGCGACCGGGGCCGGGGCGGCGACCGGGGCCGGGGCGGCCTCGATCGGGGCCGGGGCCTGCACGGACTGGGGAGCCACGGTGGTGGCGGAGCCCATCGGGTTGGCGGACGGGGCGGCGCTGCCGCTCAGGCCCAGCTTGGCGGAGCAGGCGGGCCACGCGCCCCAGCCCTGGCCGTCGAGCACGTTCTCGGCCACGGCGATCTGCTGCTCACGGGAGGCGTCCTGCGGGGCGCCGGTGCCGCCGAAGGCGGCCCAGGTCGACGGGGTGAACTGCAGGCCGCCGGAGAAGCCGTTGCCCGTGTTGGTGTTCCAGTTGCCACCGGACTCGCACTCGGCGAGGGCGTCCCAGGTCGACGCCGGGGCGGCGTTGGCCGGGAGGGCCATGGCACCCACGGCGGTCCCGCCGAGGATCAGGGCGGCGGCACCGCGACGGACGTTGCGACGAACAGCGTTGGCGTTGGTCATGATGCTCCCTTGGGCCACCTGCGCTCGTTTCCGTCCCCGGATGTCTTCGCGCCGTCGTCTACCCGTCAAAGGTGTGGTCGGGTAAGTGCTTACAGGTGGCTGCCCTTCAGACGACGTGCGGTGTTACGGCAGCACCTAGCATGATTTGGTGGCGCGCCCGAGGCTGGGTCGGGGCACACCGGATCCCCGGAGGAGATCCTCGGGGAAGCTGTTGATCACGGTAGCGTAACGATTTCTGTTGCGCTACCCCCCTGGCGCTCGACGTGAGGTATAACACCAGCCGTCTGCGTGGGGGTGTCGGGCCGTGACTAAACCCGACGATGCGGAGCCGTGCTCCGGAAGCGGAGGGCATGCCCTCGGGAAGAACGCTTCGAATGTCACGCTAGGGCAACGGTTTTGTCTCGGTCAAGTCACGAGAGGCATCTCACACCAGACCCCGGGGGCCGGACCGCCCCGTCTCAGCCGGGAATTCCGCGCTCACGTGCGGTGATCCAGGCCGCGAGACGGTCGGCGGACGGCACCGCGCCCTCGGCCGGGGAGGGCAGCGCGGGGCGGCGGACGAGCGCTCCGGCCTCCTCCGCGATGAGCGCACCGGCCGCCCAGTCGTGCTCGTGCAGGCCCTGCTCGCCGTAGCCGTCCAGTGTGCCGTCGGCCACCATGCACAGGTCCAGCGCCGCGGAACCCAGACGCCGCATGTCCGTGTACTGGCGCATTGTGCTCAAGAAAGTATGGAACTGGCGGTCGCGCTGGGCGGCGTCGTAGGAGAAGCCGGTCCCGTAGACGCGCCCCGGCCGGCCCGGTTCGGGCCCGGTGAGACGGCGCGTGGTGCCGTCCGTCTCCAGCCACGCCCCGGCGCCCCGCACCGCGAAGTAGGTCCGGCGCAGGGCCGGGGCGTTGACCACGCCCACGAGCCAGTTGCCCTCGGCGTCGGCGGCGGCCACGGACGTGCAGTAGTACACGATGCCGCGGATGAAGTTCGTCGTGCCGTCGAGCGGGTCCACCGACCAGCGGATCCCGGAGGGCTGCTCGGGCCGGTGCGTGCCCGACTCCTCGCCGGTCACCGTGTCGTGCGGACGACGGTCCAGCACGGTGCGCAGCACCGCCTGCTCGGCCGCGACGTCGAAGCGGGTGACCCAGTCCCCCGCCCCCGACTTGCCGGTGACGTCGAGCCGTGCGGCGTCCCGGCCCCGGAGCACCTCGGCGCCGGCCTCGGCGGCCGCCAGCGCCAGCTCGAGCAGCTCCTCCAGCTCCCCGCCGGTGGGGCCGAGCCCGTCCAGTGCGTCGTCGTGGCGTCCCATGCTCAGGCCCCGTCCTCGTCGTCGGCGGACTCCGCCGCACTGTCGTCTGCCGTGCTCTCCTGCGCCGTGCCCTTGTGCGCAATGCCCGGGCCGGCCGGGACCTCGCCGGCGCCGCCGTCCTCGCCCGCGTCCTCGTCAGCGTCCTCGCCCGTGCCGCCGGGGGCCACGGCATCCGGCCCGCCGGCGAGGAGGCGCTCGAAGCCCTCCTCGTCCAGCACCGGCACGCCCAGCTGCTCGGCCTTGTCCAGCTTGGAGCCCGCGCTCTCCCCGGCCACCAGGAAGTGGGTCTTCTTCGACACCGATCCGGAGGCCTTGCCGCCGCGCACCAGGACCGCCTCCTTCGCCGAGTCGCGGCTGAAGCGCTCCAGGGTGCCGGTGATGACCACCGTGACGCCTTCGAGGGTGCGGGGCACCGACTCGTCGACCTCGTCCACCATGCGCACCCCGGCGGCCGCCCACCGCTCCACGATCTCGCACCGCCACGGTTCGGCGAACCACTCCTTGACGGACGCGGCGATGACGGGCCCCACCCCGTCGGTATGGGCCAGGGTCTCCTCGTCGGCGTCGCGGATGGCCTGCATCGAGCCGAACGCGGTGGCCAGGGAGCGGGCCGCGGTGGGGCCCACGTGCCGGACGGACAGCGCCACGAGCACCCGCCACAGCGGCTGGGACTTCGCCTTCTCGAGCTCCTCGAAGAGCTTGCGGGTGGTGGCGGTGGGCTCGGACGGCTTCTTGGCGGTGCCCTTCGACCAGAAGTACGGCACGAGCTCCGTCTCCCCCGTGGGGGTGCCGCGGGACTTCTTCTCCCGCCGGATCCGGACCTCGCGCAGGTCCTCCGGCGTGAGGTCGAACAGGTGCGCCTCGCTGGTCAGCGGCGGGGTCTCCGGCTCGTCGGGCCGGGTCAGCGCCAGGGCGGACTCGTAGCCGAGGGCCTCGATGTCGAAGGCGCCGCGCCCGGCGGCGTGGAAGACCCGCTCGCGCAGCTGGGCCGGGCAGCTGCGGGCGTTGGGGCAGCGGATGTCGACGTCGCCCTCCTTGGCCGGGCGCAGCTCCGTGCCGCAGGAGGGGCAGTGGGCGGGCATCACGAACTCGCGCTCGGTGCCGTCGCGCAGGGCGACCACGGGGCCCACGATCTCGGGGATCACGTCACCGGCCTTGCGCAGCACCACGGTGTCGCCGATGAGCACGCCCTTGGCCTTCACCACGTCCTGGTTGTGCAGGGTGGCCATCTCCACCGTGGACCCGGCGACGCGCACCGGCTCCATGAGCCCGAAGGGGGTGACCCGGCCGGTGCGGCCCACGTTGACCAGGATGTCCTTCAGCTTCGTGTGCACCTCCTCGGGCGGGTACTTGTAGGCCACGGACCAGCGCGGCACCCGGGAGGTGTGCCCGAGCCGGAACTGGGTGCGGCGGTCGTCGACCTTGACCACGATGCCGTCGATCTCGTGGATGAGGTCGTGGCGGCGGCGGCCGTACTCCTCGATGAACGCCAGGACCTCCTCCGTGGACGGCAGCACCCTGAAGTAGGGGCTCACCGGCAGCCCCCACCGCTCGAGCAGCCCGTAGACCTCGGACTGGGTGTCGGCGCGCAGGCCGGTGGCGGCGCCCACGCCGTGCACGTACATGGACAGCCGGCGCCGGGCGGTGACCTCGGGGTCCTTCTGCCGCAGGGAGCCCGCCGCGGCGTTGCGGGGGTTGGCGAAGGGGGCGCGGCCCTCGGCCACGATCGCCTCGTTGAGGGAGCGGAAGTCGCGGGAGGAGATGAACACCTCGCCGCGGATCTCGACCTCCTCGGGGACGTCGTCCCCGGCGAGGGTGGTGGGGATCGTGGCGATGGTGCGCACGTTGTGCGTGACGTCCTCCCCGGTCGTGCCGTCGCCGCGGGTCGCGGCCCGCACCAGCTCGCCGTCGCGGTAGAGCAGGTTCACGGCCAGCCCGTCGATCTTCAGCTCGGTGAGCCACGCGGGCCCCGGGGCGTCCGGCAGCGCCTCGACGGCGGCGGAGGCCTTGGCCATCCAGGCGGTGAGCTCGTCGATGGAGAAGACGTCCTCCAGGGAGTACATCCGGGCGAGGTGGGTCACCGGCGCGAACGCCGTGGAGACCTCGCCGCCGACCTCCTGGGTGGGCGAGTCGTTGGCCACCAGCTCGGGGTTCAGCGCCTCGACCTCCTCGAGCCGCCGGTAGAGCTCGTCGTACTCGGCGTCCGAGATCGTGGGGGCGTCCTCCACGTAGTACGCGGTGCGCGCGGCACGCACCCGGTCCACGAGCTCCGCGTACTCCTCCTTGAGGTCCTCGCTCGGCGGGGCCGGGTTGAGGTCCTGGCCGGTGGCGTCGACGGGGCGGTCGTCTGTCCTCTGCTGTGGGCTCACCCGACCATTGTGGCCCACGGGCCGGACAGCCCCCGGCGCGGCACGGCGGTGCCGGTCCGGCGCCGCCTCAGCGCGGGTCGTCCAGGCGCAGCGGGAGCCCGAAGCCGGTGCGCACGCCCGGGGAGCACAGGACGCTGTCCGGGGGGCGGGCGGCGAGCTCCCCGAAGCCCGTGGCCCGCACCAGGTCGTCCTCGAGCGCCAGGAGCTCGCCCCGGTGCAGCGGCCACGGCCCGTGCGTGTTGGGCACCCACAGGGGGCGGCCCCACCACGGGGTGTGCAGTCCGAAGCGGGCGGTGAGGAACACCTCGAGCGGGCCGGGGCGCTCGAGCCGCTCCCCCACGGCCACCCGCAGCCGGCTGGCCGGCCGGGGGCGCCCGGGCAGGCCGCGGCGCCGGCTGCGGTAGTCCAGCACGGTGCGGCCGGCGCCGTCCCGCTCCCGGGCGCAGCGCATCCGGGCCCATCGGTAGGGCACCCGCAGCAGGCTCCGGGCGCCCAGCACGACCGCGGCCCGCTCGGCCTCCAGGGTGTGGAACACCACGCCGCGGCGGCCCTGCTCGTCCACGGAGTAGGTGCGGACGTTGAGCTCGAGGAAGCTGCCCAGCCACGGGACGCCGCCGCGGCCGAGCAGCCCCGCCCCCTCCATCCGGAACGGGACCAGCCCCACCCAGGCGGAGCCGTCGTACAGGTCCGGCCGGACCCCGCGCGGCAGCAGCGGAGCCACGAGGGCGGGATCGGTGCGCCAGTGCACGAAGCACGCGTCCCGCCACTCCTGCTCGGAGACCCGGGGTGTGGGCAGGGGCGGGCCCTGGGGGCTCAGCGGGCGCGGCGGGCGGTTCGTCACGGCTCCAGCCGCTCGACCGCCCCCGTGAAGTGCGGGCGGCCGCGGCGGGGGTCCCAGCCGGCGTAGTCCGAACGCCGCCAGTGCGGGCCGCGCCCGGCGTCGCCGATCGCGACCGCCACCGTGCCCGGGAGCAGGACCGGGGCGGCGAACTCGACCGTCCACCGGAAGGCCGTCCCGGCCGGCACGCCGACCTCGGCCAGGGCGCGGGAGGCGCAGTGCATCCCGTGTGCGATCGCCCCCTTCATCCCCAGCGCCCGCGCGGAGGGCCCGGAGAGGTGGATGGGGTTCCAGTCCCCGCTCACGGCCGCGTAGTCCCGTCCCGTCCGGGCCGGCAGCCGCCAGCGCCCGGTCGGCGCCGGGGGCACGAACTCCCGGCGCGGGCCGTCCTCGACCGGCCCCGGCACCCGCGCCCCCTTGGCGAGGTAGGTGGAGCGGCCCGTCCAGACGAGCTCGCCGTCCTCCCGGGCCAGCCGGGCCACGAGGTCGACCTGCGCCCCGGCCCGGTGCGGGCGCAGCCGCTCGGCGTGCGCCGTGACCGTGAGGTCCTCCCCCACCGCGACGGCGCCGCGGTGCTCCACCTCGTTGGCCAGGTGCACCATGCCCAGCACCGGCAGCGGGAAGTCGCCGCGGGTGAGCACGCTCATCGCCACCGGGAACGCCAGGGTGTGCAGGTAGCCGGAGAAGGCCTCCGGCCCGCGGGCGCCCTCCCGCAGGGGCGCCCCGACCGTGCGGCAGAACGCCTCGTGCGCGGAGGCGTCGACGGCCACGCCCTCGACGACGTGCTCCACCGCGGGCAGCACCGGCTCGGCCCCGCTGCGGCTCCCCGGCCGCCGGAGCGGGAGCCGGCGGGTCAGGGCGCGCCCGGCGGCGCCGGCCGCGGCGCGCGCGTAGAGCCCGCCGAGGGAGGGGACGTCGGTGAGGACCACCTGCTCGCGGAACGCGCCGTCCATGCTCACGCCCCCACCAGGTTCTGCCCGCACACCCGCAGCGTCTGGCCGTTGACCCCGCCGGCGGCGTCCGAGGCGAGGAAGAGCACGGCCTGGGCGACGTCCTCCGGCAGCCCGCCCTGCTGCAGGGAGTTCAGCCGGCGGGCGACCTGCCGGCGGGCGGCGGGGATGCGGGCGGTCATCTCGGTCTCGACGAACCCGGGGGCCACCGCGTTGACGGTCCCTCCGCGGGCGGCGAGCAGCGGCGCCGTGGCGGCGACCATCCCGATCACCCCGGCCTTGGAGGCGGCGTAGTTGGTCTGCCCGCGGTTGCCGGCCACGCCGCTGGTGGAGGCCAGGCAGACGATCCGCGGGGCCTCCCCGAGCCCCTCGCCCGCCAGGAGCTGCTCGTTCATCCGCAGCTGGGACTCGAGGTTGACGGCGAGCACCGAGGACCAGCGGGACGCGTCCATGTTGGCCAGCAGCTTGTCCCGGGTGATCCCGGCGTTGTGCACCACCACGTCCAGCCGCCCGAAGCGCTCCCGGGCGAGCCCGAGGACCCGCTCCCCGGCGCGCGGGTCCGTGACGTCGAGCTGGAGGGCCACGGCGCGCAGCTCGTTGGCCAGGGCGGCCAGGGGCTCGCCCGCGGCCGGGACGTCGACGACGACGACGCGGGCCCCGGCCTCCGTGAGCGTGCGGGCGATCTGGGCGCCGATGCCGCGCGCCGCGCCGGTGACGGCGGCGACCTTGCCCCGCAGCGGGGCCTCCCACTCGTCCGGGAGCCGCCCGGCGTCGTCGCCGACCGTGACGAACTGTCCGGACACGAAGGCGCTGCGCCCCGAGAGCAGGAACCGCAGGGCCCCCAGCACGCTCGGGGCCTCGGGGGCCACGCCCTCGGCGAGCAGCACCCCGTTGGCGGTCGCCCCGCCGCGCAGCTCCTGGGCAACGGAGCGCAGCAGGCCCACCACCGCCTGCCGGGCCGCGGCCACGGCCGGGGCGACCGGCTCGGCCGCCGCCGGGGTGGCCGAGGCCGCGCCGGTGCCGATCCCCGGTGCGGGCCGGGACACGGTGACCACGCGCCCGCCGGGGGCGAGGGTGCGCAGCACCGCGCCGAGGCCGAGGGCCGGCTCGGCCAGCTCCCCCGGCTCCGCGAGCTCGGTCAGGGCGAGCACGACCGCCCCGAACCGGTGGACGTCCTCGGGGTGGCGGCGCACGTCGAGGTCCCAGCCGAGCAGGGAGGCCGCGATCCGGTCGGCCTCCTCCCCGCGGCCCAGCACGAGGACGGGGCCCGGCACCAGCGGGGCGCCGGGCCGGTGCCGGCGCAGCCGGACCGGGGCCGGCAGGCCGAGCTGCCGGGCGAGCTTCCCGCCGGAGGCGGAGCTGACGAGGTCGAGATAGGTGTCTGCCATGGGGTGGGTCCTTGCTGTGCTGGTCGGTGGAGGGACGGGGGTCAGCGGGCTTCGAGCACCGCGGTGACGCCCAGACCGCCGGCGGCGCACACCGAGATGAGCCCGCGCGCCGGGCGCCCGGTCTCGTCGGCGCGCTCGCGCAGCAGCTTGGCGAGGGTGCCCACGATGCGCCCGCCGGTCGCGGCGAAGGGGTGCCCGGCGGCCAGCGACGAGCCCGTGACGTTGAGCCGGCTGCGGTCCACGGTGCCGAAGGCGCCGGCCAGGCCGAGGCGCTCGCGGCCGAACTGCTCGTCCTCCCACGCCGCGAGGGTGGAGAGCACGGTCGCGGCGAAGGCCTCGTGGATCTCCACGAAGTCGAAGTCGTCCAGGGCCAGGCCCTGCCGGGCCAGCAGCCGGGGCACGGCGTAGGCGCCGGCCATGAGCAGCCCCTCGTCCCCGTGCACGAAGTCGACCGCGGCGGCCTCGACGTCCACGATGTCGGCGAGCACCGGCAGGGAGCGCTCGGCGGCCCACTCCTCGGAGGCGAGCAGCACGGTGGAGGCGCCGTCGGTGAGCGGGGTGGAGTTGCCGGCCGTCATCGTCGCCTCGGCGTCGAGGGACTTCCCGAAGACGGGCTTGAGCCCGGCGAGCTTCTCGACCGTGCTGTCCGGGCGCAGGTTGTTGTCCCGGGACAGCCCGCGGAAGGGGGTGACGAGGTCGTCGAAGAAGCCGCGGTCGTAGGCGGCGGCCAGGTGGCGGTGGCTCGCGGCGGCGAGCTCGTCCTGGGCCTCGCGGGAAATGCCCCAGCGGGCGGTGGTGAGCGCCTGGTGCTCGCCCATGGACAGGCCCGTGCGCGGCTCCCCGGTGCCGGGGGCCACCGGCTTGAGGTCGGCCGGGCGCAGGCCGGCCAGGGCCTTGAGCTTCTGCTGGGTGGTCTTCGCCCGGTTGAGCTGGAGCAGGGTCCGCCGCAGCCGCTCGCTGACCACGATCGGGGCGTCGGAGGCCGAGTCCACGCCCCCGGCCACGGCGGAGTCGATCTGGCCCAGCCGGATCTTGTTGGCCAGGGTGGAGACGGCCTCCATCCCGGTGGCGCAGGCCTGCTGCACGTCGAAGGCGGGGGTGCGCGGATCCAGCACCGAGCCGAGCACGGACTCGCGCGTGAGGTTGAAGTCCTTGGGGTGCTTGAGCACGGCGCCGGCGGCCACCTCGCCGATCCGCTCCCCGGCCAGGCCGTAGCGGGCGGCGAGGCCGTCGAGGGCGGCGGTGAGCATGTCCTGGTTGCCGGCGCTCGCGTAGGCCCCGTGGGCGCGGGCGAAGGGGATGCGGTTGGCCCCGACGACGACGGCGCGCCGGGCCACGCCGGTGCGTCCGGCGCCGCTGGGGGTGGTGTGCTCGGCGGTGGGGTCGGCGGTCTGCTCGGGGGTGGACTCGGTCACGGGGAACTCCTCGGTGGTGGTGTGATGATGATCACGTCACGGACGATATTACCTGATACCCTGGGTATCGTGAAACACGTCGACACACCCGAACCCGCCCCGGAGGGTCCCGCGCCGGAGCCGGCCCCAGCCGTGGACGGACGCTCCTCCCGCTGGGCCCGCCACCGCGCCCAGCGCCGGATCGAGCTGATCCGCACGGCCCGCAGCGCCGTGGACGAGCTCGGCGCACAGGCCTCCATGGAGGAGATCGCCTCCGCCTGCAAGACCTCCAAGTCCGTGTACTACCGGTACTTCGGGGACAAGGCCGGGCTGCAGCGGGCCGTCGGCGAGTACACGGTGACCCGGATGCGCGACCGGCTCGAGGAGGCGGCCCGCGCGGCCGGCAGCTTCGAGGACACGGTCGAGGCGATGGTGGCGGAGTACCTGCTCAGCATCGAGCGCTCCGCCCCCGTCTACCGCTTCGTCGTCGCCCTGCCCCCCGAGACCGGGCGCGCCCGCCACGAGCGGCACCGCGCCGAGCGCGGCCGCGGCGAACGGGCCCGCGGCGAGCGCTCCGGCGCGGACGAGGCCCCGGCGGAGTCCGGCGGGGAGCGCTACGGCATCCAGGAGTTCGTGGAGTCCGTCACCGCCCTGCTGGCGCAGGCGCACGTGCGCCACTCCCCGGCCGCCCAGCGCCTGGCGGAACCGGTGCTCGGCTACTGGGCGGCGTCCACGATCGGCATGGTCCGCGGCGCCGGGGAGGCCTGGATGAGCACTCCCGCCGGGACGGAGCGCCTGTCCCGCGAGCGGATGACCGAGCTGATCGTGGGCTGGGCCGTCGACGGCCTGCGCCCGCCCGGGGCGCCCGTGCCCGAGCCGCCCTCCACCTGACCACCGTCCCGGGCCGGGCGGACCCCGGCCGGCCCCACCACCCCGTGACCGCACCGGCCACCGCCGGTCACCCACGACAGGAGCGAGCATGACCACCACCGTCGACCGACCCGCCGACACCGACCGCACCGACCACCCGGCACCCGCCGTGGACGTCGCCGCCCTGGGCGAGGTCCTGCTCGGGCGCTGGGCCGGCATCCGGCGGCAGACCCGCCGGATGCTGCTGGACGAGCGGCTGCACCAGCAGGAGAACCTCACCTACCAGGAGCACCGCGAGCGCGTGCTGGGCCAGCTGCACCTGCTGGTCGAGCACGGCGCGATGAGCCGCGGGCTGCCGGAGGAGTACGGCGGGCACAACGACCCCGGCGGCAACGTCTCCGGCTTCGAGGAGCTGCTGCTCGGCGACCCCTCGATGCAGATCAAGGCCGGGGTGCAGTGGGGCCTGTTCGGCTCCGCCGTGCTGAACCTCGGCACCGAGGAGCACCACCGCCGGTGGCTCGCGGACATCCGCGACCTGCGGACCCCGGGGATCTTCGCGATGACCGAGATCGGCCACGGCTCCGACGTCGCCTCGATCGGCACCACCGCGACCTACGACCCGGCCACCGAGGAGTTCGAGATCCACACGCCCTTCAAGGCCGCGTGGAAGGACTACCTCGGCAACGCCGCCGTGCACGGGCGCGCCGCCGTGGTGTTCGCGCAGCTGGTGACGCTGGGCGTCAACCACGGAGTGCACGCCTTCTATGTGGACATCCGCGACGAGGACGGCCGGTTCCTGCCGGGCGTCGGCGGCGAGGACGACGGCCACAAGGGCGGGCTCAACGGCATCGACAACGGCCGGCTGCACTTCACCCGGGTCCGGGTCCCGCGCACCCACCTGCTCGACAAGTACGGCCACGTGGCCGCCGACGGCTCCTACAGCTCGCCGATCGCGAGCCCGGGGCGCCGGTTCTTCACGATGATCGGCACCCTGGTGCAGGGCCGGGTCTCGCTGGACGGGGCCGCGGTGCTGGCGAACAAGGCCGCGCTGACCATCGCGGTGCGCTACGGCAGCGAGCGGCGCCAGTTCAACGCCTCCTCCGACGTCCAGGAGGAGGTGCTGCTGGACTACCAGCAGCACCAGCGCCGGCTGCTGCCCCGCCTCGCCGAGACCTACGCCATGAACTTCGCCCACCAGGAGCTGCTGGACAAGTACGACGCCGTGTTCTCCGGGCGGGAGGACACCGACGAGAACCGCCAGGACCTCGAGACCCTCGCCGCGGCGCTCAAGGCGCTGTCCACGTGGAGCGCCCTCGAGACCGTGCAGGAGTGCCGCGAGGCCTGCGGCGGGGCGGGCTTCCTGACGAAGAACCGGCTGACCTCCCTGCGGCACGACCTCGACATCTACGCGACGTTCGAGGGCGACAACACGGTGCTGCTCCAGCTCGTGGCCAAGCGGCTGCTCTCCGACTGGGCGGACGAGTTCAAGCAGGTGGACGTGGGCGTGATGGCCCGCTACGTGGCCGGCCGGGCCACCGAGGCCACCTTCCACCGCTCGGGCCTGCGCAAGCTGGGGCAGGCTTTCCGCGACACCGGCGACGTGCGCCGCTCGGTCAACGCCCTGCGGGAGGAGTCCGCCCAGCACGCGCTGCTGACCGACCGGGTGGAGACCATGGTCGCCGAGATCGCGGAGAACCTGCGGCCCAGCGCCAAGCTGCCCCGCGCGGAGGCCGCGGCGCTGTTCAACGAGAACCAGCACCGGATCATCGCCACGGCCCGTGCGCACGCGGAGCTGCTGCAGTGGGAGGCCTTCACCCGGGGGCTGGCCCAGGTCGAGGACCCGGGCACCCGCACGGTGCTGACCTGGCTGCGCGACGTGTTCGGGTTGCGGCTGATCGAGAAGAACCTCGCCTGGTACCTCTCCTACGGCCGGCTGTCCATGCGGCGCGGGCGCAGCCTCGACGAGTACATCGACCGCCTGCTGGCCCGGCTGCGCCCCCACGCGCTCGACCTCGTGGCCGCGTTCGAGCTCGCCCCGGAGCACCTGCGGGCCGAGATCGCCACGGGGATCGAGGCGCGGCGCCAGGAGGAGGCGGCCGAGCACTACCGCCGGCTGCGCGCCTCGGGCGACGCCCCCGTCAAGGAGCGGGGCCCGCGCCGGGAGCCCGCCACCGCCGGGACCGGGCCCGAGGGCGAGAGGACGGCCGAGGAGGCCAAGGAGGAGCGGCGGAAGGAGCGCCGCGCGGAGAAGCAGGCGGAACGGCGGACCGAGCGCAAGCACGAGCGCCGGCTCGAGCTCAAGCCGCGGAAGGTCGCGGCCAAGCGGGCCGCGGCCGCCGGGTCCGCCGAGGACCCGGCGGCCCGGGCCCCGGAGGACCGCTCCCCGGCGGACGCGGCGGCGGAGACGGCGGGGGCCGGGAGTCCGGCACCCGCCGTCGAGGCGGCGCAGCAGGGCTGAGCCGGGCGCCCGCGACCCGTTCCTGTCGCTGTCCCTGTCCACCGTCACGGCCACGGCCACGGCGCGACGACGCCGCCCCGGGAGTCCCGGGGCGGCGTCGTCGCGCCGTCCGGCCGCGGACGGGGCTCAGCCGCGGGGCGCCTCGCTCCCGCTCCGCGCCGCCCCGGCGAGGACGTCGTCGATCTGGCCCATCGCCTGACGCATGCCCTCCTCCATGCCCATGGCCAGCATCTGCTCGAGCTGCCCGGCGCTCTCGAAGGTGGAGCGCGTGGTCATGCGGGTGCGCCCGCCGACGTCCTCGAGCGTGACGACCGCGTGGGTGGTGCCCATGGCCGGGTCGGGCTCGCCGTGCTCGTCGGCGAAGCCGTCGTCGAACTCGAGCCGGCGCGGGGCGTCCACGGCGGTGACCGTCCACCAGCCGGCGGCCTTCTCGCCGTCGGGGCCGGTCATGTAGTACCGGCACCGCCCGCCCTCCCGCAGCTCGTGCTCGACGAAGGTGGCGGGCCACTCGGGCGGCCCCCACCAGCGCTCGAGCCGGCGCGGGTCCTCCCACACCTGCCAGACCTGCTCGACGCTCGCGTCGAACTCGGCCACGAAGGTGAGGGCCAGCGCCTCCACGTCCTTGTGCACATCGATGACCGGCATGTCCTGGTTCCTTCCTACTCGGCCCCCCGGTCCCCGGGAGGCACCTCCTCGGCGAGGAGGTCGTCGATGCGGCGTGCGCGCCCGCGCCAGAGCTCCTCGTAGGACTCCAGCAGCCGGGCCGCCCGGCGGAGGGTGTCCGGCGCGGCGTGCACCACCTGTTCGCGGCCGCGCCGCTGCTTGGTGACCAGCGAGGCCCTCTCGAGCACCGCCACGTGCTTCTGCACCGCGGCGAAGCTCATCGCGTAGTGCCCCGCCAGGGCCGAGACCGACTGCTCCTGCCGCAGCACCCGCGTCACGATGTCCCGCCGGGTGGCGTCCGCCAGGGCCTGGAAGAGTCGGTCGACCTCGTCGCCCGTCAGCTCATGTTCTACAACCATTTGGTTGTAGGTTAGGCCGCGTCCCCCCGGTGGGCAAGGGGTCCTCCGTCACGGTTCGGGAACGGCGGCCCGGAACAACGACGCGCAGCGGCGGCTCAGCAGAGTCCTGCCTCTCCGGTGAGGTGGCGGTGCAGGCCGTGGGCCACGAGCGTGTTGCCCAGGGCGTTGAGGTGCTTCCGGTCGCTGCCGACCACGGAGCGCGGCGGCAGGCCCAGGGCCAGCCACCGCCGGTCCTCGGCCGAGTCTCCGATCCGGTAGGGGCGCAGCGCGGGCAGCGCCCACAGCCGCGGGTCGCGCAGGTCCGCCATCGTCTCGTGGTAGGCCGGCCCGTACTCCGCCCGGTAGGCGGCGTTGACGGTGCGCACCTGATCCCAGCCGGCCGTGCCGCGGCGGTCCCCGTAGGTGTGCCAGTGGCCCATCACCACCGACCGCGCCGGCTCCACCGCCCAGGCCGCCCGGGTGTCGGCGAGCACCCGTCCGGGGTCCTCGATGTTGTTCTTGCCCGTCCAGAAGAGGTGGACCTGGCCGCGGTGGCGGTCCTCCAGGTCGGTGTGCCACCAGCTGCGGGGGCCGGTCCCGAGCTCGACCGCGGGCCCGGGCACGTGCCGCCGCAGGACCACCGCGCCCTCCCGGCCCGGCGCCGCCCGGATCGAGCAGGCGACCCCGGCGACCGTTCCGGGCAGCGGGAGCGCCGCGCGGGGCGCCCGCCCGTCCGCGGTGGGGACGACCACCTGCCCCTGGACCGGCAGCAGCCAGCCCTCGGCGCCGAGGCCGGGGTGGTAGGGGTGGTCGTAGCTGCGCATCGCCAGGGTGTGCCAGGACCGGTCCCCGCCCACGGCCCGGCAGGTGCCCGGCACGCCCAGCAGCCGCGACAGGAGGGCGTCGATCCGCACCGGGGCGTAGCCGGGCGGGTGCTCGCGGTGGAGCCCGCCGGCGGCCGAGGACGAGCCCCACAGCACGAAGCCGGGGCCCTGCGCTCCCGGCCGGACCAGTGCGCCCCCCAGCGCCGCGGAGACGGCCAGCAGCGCCCCGGAGCGGACGAGGGAACGGCGGGAGACGACCATGTTCCCCAATGTAAAGAGTCGTCGCGGTCCGGTGCGCCGGTGTGACGGTTCGTGATCGCCCCCACTTCCGGGGATGTGCCGGGGACCTGCCGGGCCGGCGCCGGGGACGCGGCACCCTCCGCGGCGCTCAGCGGTCGGCGCCGCTCAGCGGTCGGGGGCGCTCAGACCCAGGCGGCGTACTCCTCCAGGGACACCGCGTCGGCGACGATGAGGGTGACGTTGTCCCGCCCGCCGGTCCGCAGCGCGGCCTGCAGCAGGACGTCGGCGGCCTCCTTGGGGTGCGGCACCGAGCCGAGCACCCGGGCCATGTGGGCGGGGCTGAGCTCGTTGGTCAGTCCGTCCGAGCACAGCATCAGCCGCTCCCCCGGCTGCGCGGGCAGCACCCACACGTCCGGCTCCCACACCTGGCCGGTGCCCAGGGCCCGGGTGATCACGTTGCGCCGCGGGTGCACCAGGGCCTGGGCGGAGGTCAGCTGGCCGATCGAGACGAGGTACTGCACCTCGGAGTGGTCCACGGTGAGCTGCGCCAGCCCCGGGGTGCCGTCGCCCTGGCCCGTCCCGTCCGGGGGCGGCAGCAGCCGGTAGGTGCGGGAGTCGCCCGTGTTGAAGACGAGCCAGAACATCCGCCCGTCCAGCTGCGCCAGCCACACCCCGGTCACCGTGGTCCCGGCCCGGCCCTCGCACGCGCTCTGGATGTGCTGGTCCGCCTGCCACAGCACCGAGCGCACCCGCCGCACGGCCTCGATCGCGTCGTCGGGGATCTCCGGGTCCAGCCGCAGCTCCCGCTCCACGGTGGCGCGGAACCGGGCGATGTCCAGGGGCGGGTCCGGCTCCGACACCGCGAACTGCCGGAAGTCCTCCAGCCGGAACAGCGGGGAGGCACCGAGCGTGCGCACGCACAGGGCGCTCGCGACCTCACCGGCCTCGTGCCCGCCCATCCCGTCCGCCACGGCGCACATCGTGGCGGTGACCACCAGGGCGTCCTCGTTGGACTCCCGGCGCAGACCGCGGTCGGTGGCCGCCCCGGCCCGGATGACGAGGGGTGCGCTCATTCGAAGTCGACCTCCAGCCCGGGTCCGGCGCCCTGGGCGAGCGCGACGGGCTGGACGTCGCCGAAGCCCCGGACGTTGCGCGTGGACTGCGGGAGGAGGATGAACCGGTCGTCGCCGGAGAGCACGGCGGCGGTCGAGGCGTCCACGAGCACGGAGCCCGGCTCGGTCAGGGCCACGAGCCGGGAGGCCAGGTTCACCGTGGGCCCGTAGATGTCGCCCAGCCGCGGCAGCACCCGGCCCCAGACGAAGGCCACCCGGGCCTGCGGGAGCTCGGGGTCGTCGCGGATGGCGCGCGAGAGCGCCAGGGAGATCTGCGCCCCGCCCTGCGGGGTCTCGGCCAGGAACATGACCTCGTCCCCGATGGTCTTGATCAGCCGGCCCCCGCCCACCGCGATCACCTCGGCGCAGCGCTGCTCGAAGCGCTGCACGAGGTTGGCCAGGGTGCGCTCGTTCATCTGCCGGGACAGGGAGGTGTAGGAGACGAGGTCGGCGAAGCCGACCCCGCGCGCGAGCGGGAGGATGGAGGAGGGCCCGTCCTCGTCGATCGTGCCGGTGGCGGTGGAGCCGTCCGGGCGCTCCACGCGCATCGCCAGCCGCTGCACGGCGGCGTTCATCTGGCGCCGCCACGAGTAGACGAGCAGGTTCTCGATCGCGTCGATGAGGTCCGGGAGCAGGTGCAGCAGCTCCCGGCGCGCGGCGGCGTCGGTCATGCCGCCGTGCACCACCATGTCCTCGACCAGGGCCTCGACCTGCCACACGACCATGCGATCGGTCATCTGCCCGATCGAGCGCACCAGGGACAGGGCCGCCTCCTCGGTGACCTGCTCCTCGAGCACCATGGTGGAGAGCACCCGCAGCGCCTCGGAGTCCTGCTCGGTGAACCACACGTCGTCGTCGGTGAGGTTCGGGAAGCCCAGGGCCCGCCACACCTTCCGCGAGGACAGCAGGGACAGCCCGCCCCGGCGCGCGGCCTCGCGGCGGCGCAGGACGCGCTCGGAGCCCAGGAGGGTGCGCTCCAGGGCCTGGACGGCCGCCTTGGACTCGTCCGAGCGGTAGAGGTTGGCCTGCACCGGATTGTGCAGGTTGAGGTTCAGCTGCTCCGTCTGGGGGCCGAGCGCCGGCTCGCCCCGGTCCTCCGGGTCCTCGTTGGCCACGCGTCACTCCTGTTCCTGGGGGACGGTCCGCCGGCCCCACGGTCGGCGCGCAAGGACGGACGGGTCCGGGCGTGGTGCCACGACCGCGTCCTGCCCCACTCTAGTGGGACGCCGGTCCCCCGCGCCCCCGCCGGAGCCGCCCGTGCGCTGCTCGTCCGCGGCCCGCCGGATGAGCTCGGCCAACCGGTCGGCCTCCGGGGCGTGCTCCAGGCGCAGCCCGCCGAGGGGGCCGAAGTCGGCCACGACGCGCCCGTCGCGCCGGCCCAGCGACGGGCCCCGGGGGCGCTCCACGACGGCCCGGCGCAGCTGCGCCAGCGGCAGGGCCACGTCCCGCCGGGGCCCGCCCGGGCGCACCAGCACGAGGTGGCGGGTGGTGAGCACGTAGCGCGTGCGCCACCAGCGCAGCAGCGGGCGCACGCACCAGCGCAGCAGCCCGGCGGCCGCGGCCACCAGCAGGAGGACGTCCAGTGCGCCGTGCACCGTGATCCAGGGCTCGGCCACGGGGCGCCAGCGCAGTTCGAGGGCCCGCTGGGCCAGCGAGAGCGCGAACACGACGAGCAGCAGCACCAGGAGGGGGCGCAGCAGCCGCGCACCGTGGGCCCGGGTGGCGACGAGCACCCGCTCGCCGGACTGCAGGGCGGGCCGGGCGGGCACGGTCAGGCCTTCCCCGGGGCGGCCGGGCGCAGGTGCACGACGTCGCCGGCGGTCACCTCGTGCTCCGTGCCGGCGTCGTCGCGCAGCAGCAGCCCGCCGTGGGCGCCGAGGCCCACGGCGGTGCCCGTGACGGGCTCCGCGCCGCCGGGCAGCTCGGCGCGCACCGAGCGCCCGAGGGTCTCCATCCGGTCCTCGACCAGGCGGCGCAGCGGTCCGCCGGGTCCCGTGGCGGCGGCCGGGTCCGCGCAGAACTGCCGGTAGCGGGGCACGAACGCGCCCAGCACGGCCTCGAGGACGGCCGCGCGCGCCACGTCCCGGCCGGTGGCCCGGCGCACGGACGTGGCCGTGGCCACGGGCAGCTCCTCCTGGGAGACGTTGATCCCGGTGCCCAGGACCACGGCCGGGGCCCGGTGCGGGCCCAGGACGAGACCCGCCAGCAGGCCCGCGACCTTGCGCCCGTCGACGAGCACGTCGTTGGGCCACTTGATCCGCGCCCCGGCGCCCGCCACACCCGCCAGGGCCTCCACCACGGCCGCGGCCATCAGCAGGGTCAGCCACGGGAAGTGCTGGGTGGGCAGCGGCCGTCCGCCCGCGCCGGCCGGGCGCAGCAGGACGCTGAAGGTCAGGGCGGTGCCGGGCTCGGTGGTCCACACCCGGTCCAGCCGGCCGCGCCCGGCGCTCTGGTGGCCGGTCAGCAGGAGGGACAGGTCCGTCCAGGGCCGGGCGGGGGCCGCTCCGCGGGCCTGCCGGAGGACTGCCGCCGTCAGCTGCTCGTTGGTGGAGCCGACCTCGTCGAGGACGTCGATCCGCCCGGCGCCCAGGGCCTCCAGGGCGGCGAGCACGGCGGGGTCGCGCAGGTCGGCGGCAAGGGGGTCGGGCACGGCGCTCCTCGGGTCGGTGGTCTCCGGCGACGCGGGCGGGCCGGTGCTGTGCGCCCGGACGCGCTCCGCGTAGTGTCGGGTTCCGTCCACACTAATAGCCGCGTTCCCCGGGAGCCGCCTGGGCGCTTCCCCGCCCGGTGGCGGAGGGCCGCGGCACGTCCCGCAGGAGTCATCGTGAGCGCAGCCGAGAACCCCACGACGTTCGCCGTCACCTACGTCTACGGCGGCCCGGCCGACGTCCTGGCCGCCCGCCGGCCCGAGCACCGGGAGTACCTCGGCGGCCTGGTGGCGCAGGGCCACCTCCTGGCGTCCGGGCCGTACGACGACGAGGGCCCGGCCGGGGCGCTGCTGGTGTTCGCCGCCGAGGACGCGGCCGCGGTCGAGCGGCTCACCGACGAGGACCCGCTGGTGCGCCACGGGGTGGTCACCGAGCGGACCGTCCGGCCCTGGAAGGTGGTCCTCGGCCGCGTGGGCTGAGGACCCGGCGCCCCGCACCGGATTTTGTAGGACTCCTACAACAGGGGGCGCCCCGGCCGCGGACTAGAGTGAGCAGGTCCCCTGGCCGCCCCGCCCGGGCCGCTCCGCCCGCCGGCTCGGCCGCGTACCAGACCACGAGGTGCTTGTGATCCACGACCTGACGACCACCGCCGGCAAGATCGCCGACTTCCACGACCGCCGGGCCCGCTCCGAGGCCCCCGCGGGGCAGGCGGCGATCGACAAGCAGCACGCCCGGGGCAAGAACACCGCCCGCGAGCGCGTCGAGCTGCTCCTCGACGAGGGCTCCTTCGTGGAGTTCGACGCGCTGGCCACCCACCGCTCCACGGCCTTCGGCATGGACGCCAAGAAGCTGCCCGGGGACGGCGTGGTCAGCGGCTACGGCACGGTGGACGGGCGCCTGGTGGCCGTCTACTCCCAGGACTTCGCGGTCTTCGGCGGGTCCCTGTCCCAGGTCAACGGCGAGAAGATCGTCAAGGTGCAGAAGTTCGCGCTGCGCAACGGCTGCCCGGTGATCGGCATCAACGACGGCGGCGGGGCGCGGATCCAGGAGGGCGTGGCCTCCCTGGCCATGTTCGCGGACATCTTCAACATGAACGTGCGCTCCTCCGGCGTGGTCCCGCAGATCTCCCTGATCATGGGCCCGTGCGCCGGCGGCGCCGCCTACTCCCCGGCCCTGACCGACTACATCGTGATGGTCGACAAGACCTCGCACATGTTCATCACCGGCCCCGACGTGATCCGGACGGTCACGGGCGAGTCGGTGGACATGGAGACCCTCGGCGGGGCCCGCCAGCACAACACGACCACGGGCACGGCCACCTACCTCGCCGACGACGAGCAGGACGCCTTCGACTTCGTGCACGAGCTGCTCGAGTTCCTGCCGGCCAACAACCTGCAGGAGGCTCCCCTGCTGGACCACGACCAGGAGGACGAGGCCACCGACCTCGACGCCGCGCTGGACACCCTGGTCCCGGACTCCGCCAATCAGCCCTACGACATGCGCACGGTGATCGAGGCCGTCGTGGACGACGGTCACTTCCTGGAGATGCAGGCGCTCTACGCCCCCAACGTGATGATCGGCTACGCCCGGGTCGAGGGGCACACGGTGGGCATCGTGGCCAACCAGCCCCTGCAGTTCGCGGGCACCCTGGACATCGCCGCCTCCGAGAAGGCCGCCCGGTTCGTCCGGCACTGCGACGCGTTCAACGTCCCGATCCTCACCCTGGTGGACGTGCCCGGCTTCCTGCCGGGCACCGACCAGGAGTTCAACGGGATCATCCGCCGCGGCGCGAAGCTGCTCTACGCCTACGCCGAGGCGACCGTCCCGCTGGTCACGCTGATCACCCGCAAGGCCTACGGCGGGGCGTACATCGTGATGGGCTCCAAGAAGCTCGGGGCGGACGTCAACCTGGCCTGGCCCACCGCGCAGATCGGCGTGATGGGCGCCCAGGGCGCCGTGGAGATCCTCTACCGCCGCGATCTCAAGGCCGCGACGGACAGCGGCGAGGACGTCGAGGCGCTGCGCGCCGAACTGGTGCAGAAGTACGAGGAGAGCCTGCTCAACCCCTACCAGGCGGCCGAGCTCGGCTACGTGGACGCGGTGATCTCCCCCTCCGAGACCCGGGTCCAGGTGCTCAAGGCCCTGCGGGCGCTGCGCGACAAGCGCGCGACGATGCCCGCCAAGAAGCACGGGAACATCCCGCTGTGAGCGCCCCCGAGCCCGTGCAGGGCGCCCCGGCGCTGCGCTTCGTGGCCGGCAACCCGACCCCGGAGGAGGTCGCCGCCGTCACGGCGGTGCTGCTCGCCCGCGGCACCGGGAGCGGGTCCTCCGCCGCGAGCTCCCCGGGCCGCCGGGACCAGTTCCGCCGGATGCGGCTGGGGCTGCGCCTGCGCCCCGGCCGCGGCGCGTGGCGGCGGAGCAAGCCGGAGGAGTGAGGCCGGAGGGATGATCCCGAGGAGCCGGCCCCGGAAGTGATGCCCGGCGGCAGGCCCGCGGCGTGCGCCCCCGGCGGTGCGCCCCGTCCCGGCCGGCGGCTGCCCGGACCGTCCGGCCCCCGGCGCTACTGTGGCGTGCATGAGCACTTTCCGGCCCGACCCCCCGTCCTCCGCCGGCCCGGCCCCGCTCGGCGCCGGGCACCGTGAGCCCACGGCCGTCGACGCCGTGGCCGAGCGCTGGTTCGGGCGCGCCATGGAGCTGGACCCGGCCCAGGCCACCGTGCACGGCTTTCCCGGCCGCGAGACCGAGTACCGCGACTTCGGCCCCGAGGGCCTGGAGGCCCGGGCGGAGGCCGTCCGCGAGACGCTGGCGGAGCTGACCGGCGTGGTCCCCGCCGACGACGTCGACCGGGTGACGGTGCACGCGCTGCGCGAGCGGCTGGGCCTGGAGCAGCTCCTGCACGAGGAGGGCCTGCGGGGCGGGGAGGTCAACAACATCTCCTCCCCCGTGCAGGAGATCCGGGACGTCTTCGACGACCTGCCCCGGCGCACCCCCGAGGACTGGGCCCACATCGCGGGGCGGCTGCGCAACGTGCCCGCGGCCGTGGACTCCTACGTGGCGGGTCTGCGCGCGGCCCGCGCCCGGGGCCGCTGCGCCTCCGTGGTCCAGCTGCGCAACGCCGCCCGCCAGTGCGAGGGCTACGCCGCCGACCGGGGCTTCTTCGCCCGGCTCGCCGGCGGTCCGCACGTGCCCGAGGGGATGCGCCGGGAGCTCACCGAGGCGGCCGGGCAGGCACGGCACGCCTACCGCCGCCTCGCCCGGGTGCTGGGCGAGGAGCTCGCCGCGCACGCCCCGCACGCGGACGCGGTGGGCCCGGACGTCTACACCCTGCGCCTGCAGGAGTTCCTCGGCGCCGTGGTGGACCCGGCGACGGTCTACGCGTGGGGGGTGGAGCAGCTGCGCACGGTCGTGGCGGAGCAGGAGGCGCTCGCCCGGCGGATCGCCCCCGGGGCCACCCCGGCCCAGGCCATGGCGGCCCTCGACGCGGACCCGGACCGGCAGCTGCACGGCACCGACGCCCTGCGGGCGTGGATGCAGGACCTCTCCGACGCCGCCGTGGACGCGCTCGCGGGCACCCACTTCGAGATCACCGGGCCGATGCGCCGGCTCGAGTGCCGGATCGCGCCCACCCACGACGGCGGCATCTGGTACTCGATGCCCAGCGCCGACTTCTCCCGCCCGGGGCGCATGTGGTGGTCGGTGCCCGAGGGCACCGGGACGTTCACCACGTGGGAGCAGACCACCACCGTCTACCACGAGGGCGTCCCGGGCCACCACCTGCAGTTCGGCACGGCGCTGGCCAACTCCGGGGAGCTCAACCGGTGGCGGCGGATGGGCGTGTGGGTCTCCGGCCACGGGGAGGGGTGGGCGCTGTACGCCGAGCGGCTGATGGACGAGCTCGGCCACCTCCAGGACCCCGGGGACCGGATGGGCATGCTCGACGCGCAGCGGCTGCGCGCCGCCCGGGTGGTCTTCGACGTCGGGTTCCACTGCGGGTACCGCATTCCCCGGGAGCTCGGCGACGCCCTGGGCGGTGCCCGCGCCGGTGAGGTGTGGACCCCCGAGGACGGCTGGCGGTTCCTGCGATCGAACATCGTGATGCAGGACCCCATGCTGCGCTTCGAGTGGATGCGCTACATGGGCTGGCCCGGACAGGCCCCCTCGTACAAGGTCGGCCAGCAGCTGTGGGAGCAGGCCCGGGAGTCCGCCCGGGCCGGCGCGGGCTCCGGGTTCCGGCTCAAGGACTTCCACTCGCGGGCCCTCCGGCTCGGCTCCGTGGGCCTGGACACGCTGGCCTACGCCCTGGACCTGTGAGGTCCGTCATAAGGACGTCACATTTCTTCATCGTCATTCGGTGTTGTATATTCCGCGGGCCTATCGTGGGCACATGATTTCCGCAGAAAGCAATCGACGCCTGCCCCGGTGGATGACCTCCTTCGGGCCGCAGATCGTGATCGCCCTCCTCCTGGGCGTGGTGCTGGGCACCGTCGCCGACAGCCTCGGCGGCGACCCCGACACGGACCCGAACTGGCTCATGACCGCCCTGGACACCATCGGCACGAGCTACGTGAGCCTGCTCAAGGCCGCCGTGGTCCCCCTCATCGTGACCGCGGTGATCTCCTCGATCGCCAACCTGCGGGAGGTCTCCAACGCCGCGCGCCTGGCCTGGAAGACCCTGCTGTGGTTCGGCATCACCGCCCTGATCGCGGTGACGGTCGGGCTGGTGCTCGGCCTCGTCGTCGAGCCCGGTGCGGGCACGGGTGCCGCCGCCCCCGCCGAGCAGTACTCCGGGACCCAGGGCTCGTGGCTGGCCTTCCTCACCGGCCTGGTCCCCGCCAACTTCCTGGGCCTGCAGGTCTCCTCCTCCGTGGTGGACCCGGAGACCGTGCAGACCGCCCTGGGCTTCAACGTGCTGCAGGTCCTCGTGGTCTCGGCCGCCGTCGGCATCGCCGCCCTCAAGGTGGGCGAGCCCGCCGAGCCGTTCCTGGCCGTGATCCGCGCCGCGCTGGCCGTGGTGCAGAAGGTCGTCTGGTGGATCATCCGCCTGGCCCCGCTGGGCACCCTCGGCCTGATCGGCCGGGCCGTGTTCGAGTACGGCTGGACCTCGATGGGCGGGCTGCTGAGCTTCGTCGCCACCGTCTACGCCGGCCTGCTGATCGTCGCCTTCGTGGTCTACCCGGTGCTGGTCAAGGCGCACGGGCTGTCCGTCCGGCAGTACTTCTCCGGGGTGTGGCCGGCCGTGCAGCTGGGCTTCGTCTCCCGCTCCTCGGTGGGCACCATGCCCCTGACCCAGCGCGTCACCGAGCGCAACCTCGGTGTGCCCCGGGCCTACGCGTCCTTCGCCGTGCCGCTGGGCGCCACCACGAAGATGGACGGCTGCGCCGCGGTCTACCCGGCGATCGCCGCCCTGTTCGTCGCGCAGTTCTACGGGATCGACCTCGACGTCACCCACTACGTGCTCATCGCCCTCGTCTCCGTGCTGGGCTCGGCGGCGACCGCCGGCACCACCGGGGCCACGGTGATGCTCACCCTGACCCTGTCCACCCTGGGGCTGCCGCTCGACGGCGTGGGGCTCCTGCTGGCCGTGGACCCGATCATCGACATGGGCCGCACCGCGCTGAACGTGGCCGGCCAGGCCCTGGTGCCCACCATCGTGGCCCGCCGCGAAGGCCTGCTCGACCGGACCCTCTACGACGCCCCGCGCACCGGGGACCCGTTCGTGCCCGAGGCCCCGGCCGACGGCGCGGAGCCCGCGGGGACCGCCGAGCCGGCCGCGGCGGGCGCCGTCCGCTGACCGTCCCGACCCGTCCGAGGGGCGGGGAACCGGGGGGATGCCCGACGCATTCCGCCAGTTCCCCGCCCCTCGTTCTTCGTGGACGCGTCCCGGGCTACGCTGGGCACCGGCACGAGACCTGGGTCACGGCGGGAGACGGGGAGGGCGCGTGGGCGCAGCGGCGGAGGGCTCGACGACGGACCCGCTGCTGCGGCTGTCCTGGGCCCGGTCGCTGAGCCATCTCGCGGCCCCGGAGCGCTGCGCCCCGCGCGTGGTGCTGGACCGCACGGACCTCCGGGAGGCCGGGGCCCCGCTGCGGGCCCTGCTGCCGGTGCTGGACGAGCTGCTCACTCCCCTGGCCGAGGACACCGGCCTGGTGGTGGCGGTCACCGACCCCGGCGGGGTGCTGCTGCGGGTCCGCGGCAGCGCACAGACCCGACGGCGCGCGGAGGACATGGGCTTCCTGGAGGGCGCCGACTGGTCCGAGCACGCCGTGGGGACCAACGCCCCGGGCACGGCCCTGGTGCTGCGCCGGCCCGTCACCGTGCACCGGGAGCAGCACTTCTACCCCGAGGCCCGGCCGTGGTCCTGCACCGCGGCCCCGCTGCTGCACCCGCTCACCGGCGAGCTGCTGGGTGCCGTGGACCTCACCGGCGGGGACGCCGCCGCCGACCCCGCCACCCGCGCGCTGATCGGCGCGGCGGTGCGCGCCGCGCGGGCGGAGCTGGCCCTGGCGCTGCGCCGCGAGCCGCCGGCCCGCGGCCCGGTCCCCGCCCCGGCGTCCGCGCCGTTCGTTCCTCCGCTCACCGCACCGCCCGCCGCCCCGGCCGCCCGGCTGCGCGTGCTCGGCGGCGCGCCGCCGGCCCTGGTCGTGGCGGGCCGCGCCCTCGAGCTCACCGAGCGCCACGCCGAGATCCTGCTGGCGCTCTCCCGCGCCGGAGCGGGGCTGAGCACCGCGGAGCTCTCGGCGAGGCTGTGGGACGGCCGCGCCCAGGAGGCCACGGTGCGGGCCGAGGTGCTGCGCCTGCGGCGGCTGCTGGACTCCCGGGGCGGGCCCGTGATCGCCTCCCGCCCCTACCGGCTCTGCGCCCCGCTGCCCTCGGACGCCGGCCGGGTGCTCGAGCTGCTCGACCGCGGCTCCCACCGGCGGGCGCTGCGGGAGTACACCGGCGCGCTCCTGCCCCACTCCGAGGCGCCGGCGGTGGTGGCACTGCGCCACCGGCTGTCCGGGCTGCTGCGCGAGGCGGTCCTCACCGACGGCTCCGCCGAGGCCGTGCGGCAGTACCTGGAGCTGCCCGAGGCCGCCGACGACGCCGAGGCGTGGGCCCTGCTGCTGCGCCTGCTGCCGGCCCGCTCCCCCGCCCGGGCCCGGGCGGTGCTCGAGCTCGAGCGGCTGCGCGACTGACCCCCGGGCCCGCCGTGCGGCACCGGCGGCACCGCGGGACGCGCGGGCGGCGTGCAACGTGCGTGCAACGTGCGCCTGCGTAGCGTGAGACACGTCACACAGCGGCACGGGACCGGCCGGACACAGCCCGCCCGCCGCCGCCCGACGCACCGTCCCGCACAAGGAGCGAGTCACCATGAGCGTTGAAACGCAGTCCCTCACCACCGTCTACGCGCAGCCGGGCACCGAGGGCTCGAAGATCACCTTCAAGCCCCGCTACGAGCACTGGATCGGCGGGGAGTGGGTGCCGCCCGTCAAGGGCCAGTACTTCGAGAACATCTCCCCGGTCAACGGCAAGCCCTTCACCGAGGTGGCCCGCGGCACCGCCGAGGACATCGAGGCCGCCCTCGACGCCGCCTGGGCGGCCGCCCCCGCCTGGGGGAAGACGTCCGTGGCGGAGCGGGCCCTGGTGCTGCACCGGATCGCCGACCGGATGGAGCAGAACCTGGAGATGCTCGCCGTGGCCGAGACCTGGGACAACGGCAAACCGGTCCGGGAGACCATCAACGCCGACATCGCCCTGGCCATCGACCACTTCCGCTACTTCGCCGGCGCGATCCGCGCCCAGGAGGGCACGCTCTCCCAGCTGGACGACAACACCACCTCCTACCACTTCCACGAGCCGCTCGGGGTGGTGGGGCAGATCATCCCCTGGAACTTCCCGATCCTCATGGGCGTGTGGAAGCTGGCCCCCGCCCTCGCGGCGGGCAACGCCGTGGTCCTCAAGCCCGCCGAGCAGACCCCGGCGTCGATCATGGTGCTCATGGAGCTGATCGCCGACCTGCTCCCGCCCGGGGTGGTCAACGTGGTCAACGGCTTCGGCGTGGAGGCGGGCAAGCCGCTGGCCTCCAGCCCGCGGATCCGCAAGATCGCGTTCACCGGCGAGACGACCACCGGCCGGCTCATCATGCAGTACGCCTCGCAGAACATCATCCCGGTCACCCTGGAGCTGGGCGGGAAGTCCCCCAACATCTTCTTCGAGGACGTCGCCGCCGCCCAGGACTCCTTCTACGACAAGGCGCTCGAGGGCTTCGCGTTCTTCGCCCTCAACCAGGGCGAGGTCTGCACCTGCCCGTCCCGCGCCCTGATCCAGGAGGGGATCTACGACCGGCTGCTGGGCGACGGCGTCGAGCGGGTGCAGCAGATGGTCCAGGGCAACCCGCTGGACCTCAACACGCAGGTCGGCGCGCAGGCCTCCAACGACCAGCTGCAGAAGATCCTGTCCTACATCGACATCGGCAAGCAGGAGGGCGCGAAGGTCCTGGTGGGCGGCGAGCGCAACGTCCTGGACGGCGACCTCGCCGAGGGCTTCTACGTGTCCCCCACGGTGTTCGAGGGCCAGAACTCGATGCGCATCTTCCAGGAGGAGATCTTCGGCCCGGTGCTGTCCGTCACCCGGTTCTCCGACTACGCCGACGCGATCCGCACCGCCAACGACACCCTCTACGGCCTCGGCGCGGGTGTGTGGGCCCGCAGCGGCAACCTCGCCTACCGGGCCGGCCGGGACATCGAGGCCGGGCGGGTGTGGGTGAACCAGTACCACAACTACCCGGCCCACTCCGCCTTCGGCGGCTACAAGTCCTCCGGCATCGGCCGCGAGAACCACCTGATGATGCTGGACCACTACCAGCAGACCAAGAACCTGCTGGTCTCCTACTCCGAGGACGCCCAGGGCTTCTTCTAGGCCGCACGCGACGGGCGCCCGCCCCGGCGCCCGCCGCGTGCCGTTCCCGCCACCGTTCCGTCCCGTCCCGTTCCGCGAAAGGAGCACCCATGAACGCCCAGCAGGCCTCGACCACCGAGCAGGCCACGGCCACCACCGTGCCCGAGACCATGACCGCCGCCGTCGTGACCGCCTTCGGCGCGCCGCTCGAGGTCAAGGACGTCCCCGTCCCGCAGCCCGGACCCGGGCAAGCCCTCGTCCGGCTCGTCTCCACCGGTGTGTGCCACACCGATCTGCACGCCGCCCACGGGGACTGGCCGGTCCAGCCGACCCCGCCCTTCGTCCCCGGCCACGAGGGCGTGGGGCGGGTCGTGGCCCTCGGCCCCGGTGTGGACGACCTCGCGGAGGGGGACCTCGTCGGCAACGCCTGGCTCGCCTCCGCGTGCGGGCACTGCCGCAACTGCCGCACCGGCTGGGAGACCCTGTGCGAGCAGCAGGTCAACGGCGGCTACAGCGTCGACGGCTCCTTCGGCCAGTACATGGTCGTGGACGCCCGCTTCGCCGCCCGCATCCCCGAGGGCGCCGACCCCTACGAGGTGGCCCCGGTGCTGTGCGCCGGCGTCACCGTCTACAAGGGGCTGAAGATGACCGAGGCGCGGCCCGGCCAGTGGGTGGTGATCTCCGGGATCGGCGGGCTGGGCCACCTGGCCGTGCAGTACGCGGTGGCCATGGGGCTGCGCGTGGCCGCCGTGGACGTCGCCGACGACAAGCTCGCCCTGGCCCGCAGGCACGGCGCCGAGGTGACGGTCAACGCCTTCGCCGAGGACCCCGCCGAGGCGGTCCACGCGCAGGTCCCGGGCGGCGCGGACGCCGTCCTGGTGACCGCCGTGCACCCGGACGCGTTCGGGCAGGCCATCGGCATGGTCCGCCGCGGCGGGACGATCGTGTTCAACGGGCTGCCGCCGGGGGACTTCCCGGCGCCGATCTTCGACATCGTGCTCAAGGGCCTGACCATCCGCGGCTCGATCGTGGGCACGCGGCAGGACATGGTCGAGGCCCTCGACTTCTACGCGCGGGGACTGATCCACCCGACCTACAGCACCCGCCCGCTGGAGGACGTGAACGCGGTCCTGGACGAGATGCAGAAGGCGAAGATCGAGGGCCGCGTGGTCATCGAGTACTGACCGGCCGCCGGGGAGCGGGCCCGCCCGCTCCCCTCCGGACCCGAGGGGCCGCTCCCGGCCGGCCCGGTGCCCTGCGCACCGGCCGCCGGGAGCGGCCCCTCTGCCGTGCCCGTCGCGCCCGGACGTCGCCGGGCCCGCGCCCGGCCGGGCGTGTGCGAGCGTCCCCGGTGGCAACACGGGCGGGAGCAGCCCCGGGACGGGACGGTCCGGACAGGACCGTCCGGACAGGACGGTCCGGACGGGGCGGTGGGGGCGGTGGGGGGTGCGTATCCTGGAGCGGTGACTCCCCGCCTCGTCCTCGCCTCCCGCTCCCCCGCCCGCACCAAGCTGCTGGCCGACGCCGGGATCGCCCACGACCGTCTCGTCTCCGACGTCGACGAGGACGCCGTGGTGGCCGAGCGCGGGGTGACCGAGCCCGAGGAGACCGCGATGGTGCTGGCCCGCGCCAAGGCGGAGGCGGTGGCGGCGCTGCCGGCGGCGGCCGGCGCCCTGGTGATCGGCTGCGACTCGGTCTTCGAGCTCGACGGCGAGGTGCACGGCAAGCCCCTCGACGCGGCGACGGCCACGGCCCGGATCCGCGCGATGCGCGGGCGCTCCGGAGTGCTCCACACGGGCCACTGGCTGGTGGACACCCGGGACCCGGCGGAGGGTGGCAGCGGCTTCAGCGGCGGGGCGCCCGCCGCGGCCGAGGTGTTCTTCGCGCCGATGTCCGACGACGAGGTCGCGGCCTACGTGGCCACGGGCGAGCCCCTGCACGTGGCCGGGTCCTTCACCATCGACTCCCTGGGCGCGGCGTTCGTGGAGCGCGTGGAGGGGGACGTGCACGCCGTCGTCGGGCTGAGCCTGAACACCCTGCGCACCCTGCTGGGCCGGGCGGGCGTCTCCGTGCCCGAGCTGTGGGCGGCGCACCGCTGAGCGGAGCCCGGTCTTTGTAGGAGTCCTACAGAAACCGCGTCGCATTTCCAGCCGCCCGCCGAGCGGTTGGGCGATTGCCGACGGCGGGGAATACAGTGCATCCGAGGATTTCGACAAGGAGTGAGACGTGACCGGTAACTACCCCGCGGACGGCGCCATCCGCCCCATCACCAAGGTGCTCGTGGCCAACCGCGGCGAGATCGCGGTGCGCGTGATCCGTGCCGCCCGGGACGAGGGCATCGCCTCCGTGGCCGTGTACGCCGACCCTGACCGCGACGCCGTGCACGTGCGGATGGCCGACGAGGCCTACGGGCTGGGCGGGTCCACCGCCGCGGACTCCTACCTCGTGGTCGACAAGATCCTCGACGCCGCCGCCCGCTCCGGGGCCGACGCCGTGCACCCGGGCTACGGCTTCCTCTCCGAGAACGCCGACTTCGCGCTGGCCGTGCTCGAGGCCGGCCTGACCTGGATCGGCCCGCCGCCGGCGGCGATCGCCAAGCTCGGGGACAAGGTGGCCGCCCGGCACATCGCCGAGAAGGTGAACGCCCCCCAGGTCCCCGGCACCACCGACCCCGTCGGCTCCGCCGAGGAGGTGCTCGCGTTCGCCGACGAGCACGGGCTGCCCCTGGCCATCAAGGCCGCGTTCGGCGGCGGTGGTCGCGGCATCAAGGTCGTGCGCGACCGCGCCGACATCCCGGAGCTCTACGAGTCCGCCGTGCGGGAGGCCACGGCCGCGTTCGGGCGCGGCGAGTGCTTCGTGGAGCGCTTCCTGGACGCGCCGCGGCACGTGGAGACCCAGTGCCTCGCCGACGCCCACGGCAACGTGGTGGTCGTCTCCACCCGTGACTGCTCCCTGCAGCGGCGCAACCAGAAGCTCGTGGAGGAGGCGCCCGCCCCGTTCCTGTCCGAGGAGCAGAACCGCCTGCTCTACGAGTCCTCCAAGGCCATCCTCCGGGAGGCCGGCTACCAGGGGGCGGGCACCTGCGAGTTCCTCGTGGGCCGCGACGGCACCGTCACGTTCCTGGAGGTCAACACCCGCCTGCAGGTCGAGCACCCCGTCTCCGAGGAGGTCACCGGCCTCGACCTGGTCCGGGAGCAGTTCCGGCTGGCCCGCGGGGAGGCCCTCGGCTACGACGACCCGCCGGTCCGGGGCCACTCCATCGAGTTCCGGATCAACGGCGAGGACCCGGGCCGGCACTTCATGCCCTCCCCGGGCAGCATCACCGCCCTCGACCTGCCGGGCGGGCCCGGGGTGCGCGTGGACTCCGGCGTGCAGGCCGGCGAGACCGTGGGCGGGAACTTCGACTCCATGCTCGCCAAGCTGATCGTCACCGGGGCCACCCGGCAGCAGGCGCTCGAGCGCTCCCGCCGCGCCCTGGCGGAGCTGCGCATCGAGGGGATGCCCACCGTGGTGCCCTTCCACCGCGCGGTGGTGGCCGACCCCGCCTTCGCCCCGGCCGACGGCTCCCCCTTCACCGTGCACACGCGCTGGATCGAGACCGAGTTCCACAACACCGTCCCGCCGTTCGAGGGGGTCCCCGAGGCCGGGCCCGAGGCCGAGGAGCGCCAGGCGATCGTCGTGGAGGTCTCGGGCAAGCGCCTCGAGGTCGTGCTGCCCGCGCTGCCCGGCACGGCCAAGCCCAACGGCACCGCGGCCAAGCCCCGCAAGTCGAGGTCCTCGCGCGGGGGCTCCGCCGCCGCGGGCGGGGACAGCCTGAGCTCCCCGATGCAGGGGACCATCGTGAAGATCGCGGTGGACAACGGCGAGGAGGTCGCCGAGGGGGACCTCGTGCTCGTGCTCGAGGCCATGAAGATGGAGCAGCCGCTCACCGCGCACAAGGCGGGCACGGTCTCCGGGATCTCCGTCAGCCCCGGGGACACGGTCACGGCCGGCACCGTCCTGGCCACCATCTCCTGAGCACGACCATCTCCTGAACACCACGACGGGGAGCTGTCCATGAGCACACGACCGGCGGCCGGACGCTGTCTCGTGGACCTCTCCGCGCAGGACCGGCTGCGCAGCAGGGCCCCCGAGCGCGCACCGATGCTGCGGGTGCTGTGCTGCCCGCCCGCGGGCGCCGCCGCCGGCTACTGGCGGTTCCTGGTCCGCGAGGACGTCCACGTGCTGGGCGCGCAGTACCCGGGCCGGGAGTCCCGGTTCCGGGAGCCCGCGGCACCCACGGTCGAGGCACTCGCCGCGGAGGCGGCCGCGGCCGTCGCCGCCGCACCCTGGGCGCGCGCGGCGATCACCCCCGGGGCGTCCGCCGACGTCCCGCTCGTGGTCCTGGGTCACAGCATGGGCGCCTCCGTCGCGGCAGAGCTCGCCTCACGGCTCGAGCACCGGGAGGGGATCCGGGTCGCGCTGCTCGCGCTGTCCGCGAAGACCGCCCCGGGCACCGCGGAGGTCGCGAGCACGGGCGCCGGCACGGGAGCCGGCTCCGACGAGGACCTGCGGGAGGGGCTCGATCCGCTGGCCCCGGGCGCGGACGCGGCGATGGTCCGGTGGCTCCGGCGGCTGGGGGGCACCCCCGAGGCGGTGCTGGAGCACCCCGAGCTGCTGGCCCTGCAGCTGCCCGCCCTGCGCGCGGACCTGCGGGTCTCCATGGCCTACGACCGGTTCCCCGCCCCGGTCGGGGCTCCCCTGCTGCTGCTGCGCGGCACCGAGGACGTCACCGTGGACCCCGGCGGCCTGGAGGCCTGGCGCCCGGTCAGCACCGGTCCTGTGCAGCGGCGGGAGTACCCGGGTGGCCACCATCCGCTCGCCGACCACGGGGACCGTCTGCTCGAGGACCTTCTCGCGTGCGCCGCTTCCGGCCGGTCCGGGTGAGCGCCGTTCCGCGCACCGGTGCGGGCGGGCCGGCCGAGTCGGGCCGACGGAGGCGGGCCGGCGGCGGTGAGCCCGTCCTGGTGAGCGAGGCGTCGTGGGCGGGCCGTCGTGAGCGGGCCGTCCCGGACGGGCCCCGGTGACGAAGCCGCCACCGGGGGTGCCCGGCGTGGTCGAGCTGCCGGTGCCGGGCGCCGCCGCGGACGTGCGGGTGGCGCTCGCCCGTGTGGCCGCGCTGGCCGGCTGGGCGGAGTCGGTCCGGGACTGCCTGGACGCGGAGGAGATGGCCCGGGCCGCGGCGTTCCGCCACGAGTCCGACCGGCGGCGGTTCGTGGTGGCCCACTGCGTGCTGCGCCACGAACTGGCCGCCCGCACGGGCGAGGCCCCGGGCGCGCTGCGTCTGGGTCCGCCCGTTCCGGTCCGGGGGCCCCGGGCCAAGCCGCGGCTCGAGGACCACACCCTGCGCTTCTCCCTCTCGCACAGCGGCGACCTGGTGCTCGTGGCCACCGCCGAGCGCGAGGTGGGGGTGGACGTGGAGCACGTCCAGGACCCGGTCGCCGCCGAACAGGTGCTCGCCCTGCTCCACCCGGCCGAGATCGCCGCCCTGCGCGCCCTGCCCGCCGTGGACCGGGCGGCCGCCGTGACCACGGTCTGGGCGCGCAAGGAGTCCCTGCTCAAGGCCCTGGGCTCGGGGCTGTTCCGCGATCCCTCCGTCGACGAGGTCGGAGCGGGCCCCGTTCCGCGGCGGCCCGTGCCGGGCTGGCGGATCCTGGACCTCGACGTCACGCCGGGTCCCGGCACGGACCGCGTCGACGTGCGGGCGGCGCTGACCGTCCGGGACGCCCCTGGCCGGATCTGAACCGTGCCGGTCTGTCCCGCGCTGTCCCGCGCCGGCTGGCGCTGCCGTGCGCTGTGCTGCGCTGCAAGGCCCCGTTCCGCCCGGTGACGCCGCCGGCGCCCGGTCGCCGGTACCCACCGGGACCGTGTCCGAATCGTGTCCGTCATCTTCGCAAATCATGAGCAATGACCCCTGACCTGCGCTTACTTTGGTGACGTCGCATCAGACACAGGGCTCGGGAAGGCGTTCGGGGGAACGCGCCACGGGCCGACACCAGCCGCGAAGCGGTCCTCGCTTCTCCACCGGATGGGACACCACCATGCGAATCATTGCCAGCGCAGTCCAGGCCGCCGCCGTCGCGGCCGGCACTCCTGACCTACGACCCCTGCCCTAGCAGAGGATCACCGACGTCGATCGCTCCCGCAGCGCCGTGCAGCGCTGCACCGGTCAGCCGAGACGGTGCCCCGCAGGACGGGCACCCTTCTCGATCGGCACACCGGCACAGGACTCCCTGCGGTGCCGATCACTCCAGCGACGCGCCGGCCCGGATCCGAAGCGCCGCCCTGCGGCGGTCCGACGGGACGAGCGCACGACCACAGAACGAGGAAGAACATGCCCATCATCAGGCATCCGCACCAGTTCAACGAGTCGAGTCTGTTCATCGATCTGCAGGACGTGCTCAGCCACCGGCTCTACCTGAAGATCGAGGGATTCAACCTCGCCGGCTCGATCAAGCTCAAGCCCGCCGTGGAGATGGTCGAGCGGGCCGAGCGAGAAGGGAGAGTCGGTCCGGGTTCCGTCCTCGTAGAGTCCTCCTCCGGGAATCTCGGCGTCGCGCTCAGCATGATCGCCGCCAGCAAGGGGTACCGCTTCGTGTGCGTGATCGATCCACGCTGCAACCCCGCGACCCGGCAGCTCATGGAGTCGCTCGGGGCGCAGGTGGACCTGGTCACCGAGCCGGATCCCGTCGACGGTCTCCTCGGGGCCCGGCTCAACCACGTCCGGGAGCTGTGCGAGTCCGACGACCGGTACGTCTGGCTCAACCAGTACACCAATTCCGGCAACTGGGGAGCGCACTACCGCTGGACCGCGTCCGAGATCGACGCCCAGTTCCCCGAGCTCGACGTGCTGTTCGTCGGCGCCGGGACGACGGGCACCCTGATGGGGTGCGCCCGGTACTTCCACGAGCACCGGCCCGACGTCCGGATCGTCGCGGTCGACGCCGTCGGCTCGGTGACGTTCGGCGGCCCACCGGCCACCCGCCTGATCCCCGGGCTGGGCATGAGCGTGCGGCCGCCCCAGCTCGACGAATCCCTGATCGACGACGTGGTGCTCGTCGAGGAACTCGACACCGTGCGCACCTGCCACCGCCTGGCCGGGAGCGGGTTCCTGCTCGGCGGCTCCACCGGGACCGTGGTCCACGGCGCCATGACGTGGCTCTCCGGCCACCGCGCCCGGGACGTCACCGCGGTGGCCATCTCTCCCGACCTGGGCCGCCCCTACCTCGACACCATCTACCACCCGGACTGGGTGCTCGACCACTTCGGCGCCGCGGCGCTCGCCCGCGACGACGCGCCGACGGCTCCGGACCGGCGGTCCGGCCTGGTGGCGGAGCCACGGCACCCGGCAGCCACACCGGCGACCGATTCCGTGGCCGCCTCCTCCCCCAGGAGCCCATCGCAGTGAAGAAGCTCGCCGAAACCCTTCCGATGCCGTCGATCCGCACGATGCCCACGGTTCCCTCGGCTCCCACGGTTCCCCCGAGAAGCAGCCCTCCGTCCGCACCGGCATCCGAGGCGCCCGGCGCGGACGCCCCGCTCGAGCGCCGGCTGGCAGCCCTCCTCGCCTCCGTGGTGCAGCGGGACGACGTCCCCGTGGACGCCGACTTCTTCGGTGACCTGGGCGCGGACTCCCTGGTGATGGCCAAGTTCTGCGCCCGGGTGCGCAAGCAGCCGGACCTGCCGGCCGTGTCCATGAAGGACATCTACCAGCATCCGACGATCACGGCGCTGGCCGGGGCCCTGGCGCCGGCGGAGCCGGTGCCGGAACCCGTGCAGGACCGGTTGGCCGAGGTGCTGACCGGGGTGCTGGGCGGGACGCCGGTGCCGGTGGACGCCGACTTCTTCGACGACCTGGGGGCGGACTCGCTGGTGATGGCCAAGTTCTGCGCCCGGGTGCGCAAGCAGCCGGACCTGCCGACGGTGTCCATGAAGGACATCTACAGCAACCCGAGCATCGCCGCCCTGGCGGCGGCACTGCACGGCCCCACGCGGACGGACCGGCCGCAGGAGCCCCCGCCGGTCCTGGCGTCCGTGCCGGAGACACCGCCGCCCTCGGACGCGCGGACCTGGGAGTACGTCACCTGCGGCGTCCTGCAGGTGCTCGTCTACCTCGGCTACTGCCTGCTCGCCGGCGGTCTCGCGGCCGTGGGGTATCTGTGGGTGTTCCCGGACGCAGGCCCGGGCAACCACCACTGGCTGGGCCACGGCATGAGCCTCTGGGAGCTCTATCTGCGGTCGGTGGCCTTCGGCGCGGCCACGTTCGTGCTGCTGTGCCTCCTGCCGGTGGCGGCGAAGTGGATCGTCGTCGGGCGCTTCCGGCCCCAGGAGATCCGGATCTGGAGCCTGGCCTACTTCCGGTTCTGGCTGGTCAAGGCCCTGATGCGCACCTCGCCCCTCGCGCTGATGACCGGGTCCCCGCTGACGCCCCTCTACTTGCGGGCCATGGGCGCCACAGTGGGCCGCAATGTGACGATCCTGACCGCTCGCCTGCCGGTCTGCACCGACCTGCTCACCATCGGGGACGGGACCGTGATCCGCAAGGACGTGGTTGCCAACGGTTACCGCGCCCACGGCGGCGTCATCCAGACCGGCGCCGTGACGCTGGGCCGGGACGTGATCGTCGGGGAGGGCAGCGTCCTGGACATCGGCACGGCCATGGGGGACGGCTCCCAGCTGGGCCACCGCTCCACCCTGTACACCGGCCAGGTGGTGCCGGCGGGCGAGCGCTGGCACGGTTCGCCGGGCCGGCGCACGGACCTGGACCTCGGCACGGTCCCCGCCGCGCCCTACCGGCCGTGGCGGCGGGGCGTGTACGCCGTGTCCCAGCTGGTGGGCACCCTCGCGCTGGGCCGCACGATGCTGGTCCTGACGATGGTCCTGGTCGTCCTGGCCTTTCCGCGCGTGGCGGCGCTGCTGGAGTCGCATCCGCACGCGTTCACCAACTGGGTCTTCTACGCCGACGCCCTGTTCTTCGCCGGTGTGGGCGTCTTCGGCGGCACGGCACTGATGCTGGTGGTCATGACGACGGTGCCGCGGGTGCTCCAGCTGGCGCTGAAGCCGGACACGGTCTATCCGCTGTTCGGGCTGCGGTTCGCGGCGGAGCGGGCGGTGACCAGGCTGACCAACAGCCCGATGCTCGGGACGCTGTTCGGCGACAGCTCGTACGTCGTGCCCTACGTGCGGGCCCTCGGGTACGACCAGCCGAACGTCCAGCAGACCGGTTCGAACCTGGGCACGCTGTTCAAGCACGACAACCCGTACCTGTCGACGATCGGCACCGGCACGATGATCGCCGACGGGGTGTCCTTCATGAACACCGACTACTCGGCGACGTCGTTCACCGTCGCCCGGGCGGAGATCGGCGCGCACAACTTCCTCGGCAACTTCGTGCTCTACCCGGCCGGGGCCAGGACCGGGAACAACTGTCTGCTCGCGACCAAGGTGATGGTCCCCGTCGACGGGCCGGTCCGCCACGACGTGGGCCTGCTCGGGTCGCCGGCGTTCGAGATCCCGCGCTCGGTGCTGCGGGACGCCCCGCTCGAGGAGCACGCCGACCCGGCCCGCTTCCACCAGGTCCTCTCGGCCAAGAACAAGCACAACCTGCGCACGATGGCGCTCTTCCTGCTGGTGCGGTGGCTCAACGCGTCGCTGGCCATGCTGGCCGCGTTCGCCGCCCTCGAGCTGTCCGACCGGTTCGGTGCCCTGGCCCTCTCCGCGTCCTTCGTGGTGATGCTCCTGCTCGGCCTGCTGATCCCCATCGGCATCGAGCACCTCGTGACGGGGTCCCGGCCGCTCCAGCCCCAGCTCTGCTCCATCTACCACCCGTACTTCCGGTGGCACGAGCGGTACTGGAAGCTGCAGATCGTGAACTGGCGCATGACCATGCTCAACGGGACGCCGTTCAAGCCGCTGGTCTGGCGTCTGCTGGGGGTGCGGATCGGCAGCCGGGTCTTCGACGACGGCTGCTCGATCCCCGAGCGGAGCCTGGTGACGATCGGCTCCCGCTGCACCCTCAACACCGGCACCAACATCCAGTGCCACTCCCAGGAGGACGGCATGTTCAAGTCCGACCACGACGTCATCGGCGACGACGTCACCCTCGGTGTCGCAGCTCTCGTCCACTACGGCGTGACCGCCGAGGACGGCGTCGTCGTCGCCACCGACTCGTTCGTGATGAAGGGGGCCACCCTCACCCGGGGATCCCTGTGGGGCGGCAACCCGGCCGTCGAGGCCCCGACCCTCACCACGACCCCCGTCACCACGACCCCCACCGTCACGACCTCCACCCTCACGTTCCCCGCCGTCCCGGAAAGGCGCCGGTCATGACCACCACCTCGGGGCCCGTCCGCCGGGCCGTTCCGCAGCACACCCCGGACTCGCCCCGCGACCGGCCGGCGCGGCCGGAGTCCGCGCCGACGTGCATTCCGCGCTGGACCCAGGACCCCGGGGCGGGTCAGGAGCAGGTCGACGTGGCCGTGCCCGAGGACCTGCGCACCGCGGTGGGTCCGCTGGCGCGCGCCTGGGAGGTGGCGCCGGAGGCGGTCTGGCTGGCCGCCCACGCCAGGGTGCTGCAGGCGCTGTCGGGCGAGACGGAGATCGCCACCGGCAGCAGGGACGCGGCGGGGACCTGGCCGCTCCGGCTCGACCTGGGCCGGCGGTCCTGGCGCGCCCTCGTCCGGGAGGCGCACGCCCGGCACGCCGCGGCCCGCGCGGAGCGGCCCGCTCCGGGACAGGTGCGGAACCAGCCCGGGACGCCCGGGTACGAGGTGGTGTTCGCCACCGGACAGGACCCCGATCCCGAGCTGCCGGAGGGCATCGTCCTCGGCGTGTGCCTCCGGGCCGGGGGTCAGGCGCTGCGTCTGCGGTACCGCCGGGACGTCCTCGATGCCGGTGCCGCCCGCAGGATCGCCGGATACCACCTGGCCGCGCTCCGCCACCTGGTCGCAGACCCGGCGGCGGGGCCCGAGGACGCCGATCTGGTCGGTGCGGACGAGCGGCGCCTCCAGCTCGAGCAGCTGGCCGGGCCCGTGCGGGCCCGGCCCCCGCGCCGCTTCCACGAGCTGTTCGAGGAGCGCGTCCGCCGGCACCCCGCGCGCGTCGCGGCCGTCCAGGACACGCGTCAGTGGACGTACGCGGAGCTGAACGCCCGCGCCAACCGGGTGGCCCGCGCGCTGCTCGTCCGCGGACTGCAGGCGGAGGACATCGTGGCGGTGGTCGCCGAGCGGGACCTGGAGTGGATGGCCGCCGTCATCGGCGTCCTCAAGGCCGGAGGCGCATACCTGCCGCTGGAGCCCCACTTCCCGCCCGACCGGATCACCAGGACCCTCACCCGCGCCGGGTGCCGGACGGTGCTGACCGAGAAGGGAAGCACCGCCTCGCTGGACCGAGCGCTGGCCGAGATGCCCGCCGTGGCGAAGCTCCTCGTGGAGGACGTCGAGACCGAGGGGCACGCCGACGACGACCCCGGTGTGGCGGTGCGGCCGGACCAGCTCGCCTACGTCTACTTCACCTCGGGCTCCACGGGCGAGCCCAAGGGGGCGATGTGCGAGCACGACGGGATGGTGAACCACCTGCACGCCAAGATCGAGGACCTCGGGATCGGCCCGGGCGACGTCGTCGCCCAGACCGCTCCCCAGTGCTTCGACATCTCGCTGTGGCAGCTGGTCTCGGCGCTGCTCGTCGGCGGCCGCACCCTCATCGTCGGGCAGGACCGGATCCTCGACGTCGAGCGGTTCGTCGACACGGTGGAACGGGACGGGGTCGCGGTCCTGCAGCTCGTCCCGTCCTACCTGGACGCGGTGGTGGCCTACCTGGAGCGGAAGCCCCGCCCCCTGCCCGACCTCCGCTGCGTCTCGGCGACCGGGGAGGCGCTCAAGCAGGAGCTGGTCCGCCGCTGGTTCGAGGTGCTGCCCGACGTCCAGCTGGTCAACGCCTACGGACTGACCGAGACCTCGGACGACACGAACCACGAGGTGATGCGTGCCGTCCCTGCGGGCGACCACGTGCCGCTGGGCCGGCCGGTCCCGAACGTCCGGATCCACCTGCTCGACGAGCGGCAGCGGCTCGTGCCGCTGGGCGCGCCGGGCGAGATCGCCTTCTCCGGGGTGTGCGTGGGCCGGGGGTACGTCAACGACCCGGAGCGGACGGCACAGGCCTACTCCACCGATCCGTACGTGGAGGGCGCGCGGCTCTACCGGGCCGGTGACTACGGACGCTGGTCGCCGGACGGCAAGCTGGAGTACCTGGGCCGCCGGGACCACCAGGTCAAGATCTCCGGGTTCCGCATCGAGATCGGGGAGATCGAGAACGCCCTCCTGCGGGTCCCCGGGGTCCGCGACGGGGCGGTCGTCGTGGCCGAGCGGGCGGACCGGGGCAAGCACCTGGTCGCCTTCTACCACGCGCCCGAACCGCTGGACGCCGACGCGCTGCGCGAGCGCCTGGCGCGGTCGCTGCCCCGGTACATGGTCCCGCAGGTGGTCCAGTGGCAACCGGCCCTCCCGCTGACGGCCAACGGCAAGATCGACCGCAGGCGCCTCACCGCCCTGGCGGCGGAGCTCGAGCCCGAGAACGGTTCCCGCGACGCCCCGCGCACCGCCACCGAGCAGTGGCTGGCGGCGGCGTGGTCGCGCGTGCTCGCCGTGCCGGAGGACCGGATCGACCGCCGTGACCACTTCTTCGACCTCGGGGGCTCGTCGCTCACCGCCGTCCGGCTCGCCATCGCCCTGGACCGGAAGGTGTCACTGAAGGACCTCATCAACCACCCGGTCCTCACCGACCTCGCCACGGAGCTGGACTCCAGGTCCGCCGCGGCCGGCGCACCCGCCCGGCCGTGATCCCACCGGAAGGAACCACCATGACCGCGAAGCCCGCCACCACCCAGGCCTCCGCCCCTCCGGAGCTCGACGTCGACGTGCGGCCGGGTGCGCCGCCCACGGTCCTGGTCCCTCCCCCGGGCGACGCGGCGGCCTGGGCCCGGCAGCACCGCGACTCCCTGCGGGCGGCCGTCGCCCGGCACGGGGCCGTCCTCGTGCGCGGCCTCGGGCTCTCGGAGCCCGCGCAGGTCGAGGCCGTCTTCCGGGCCGTCGGCTCCGAGCTGATGACCGAGCGGGAGGCCTTCGCCGCGCGCAGGTCCTACGCGCCCGGCGTGTACTCCTCGGCCACCTGGCCACCGAACCAGCCCATGTGCATGCACCACGAGCTGAGCTACACGCTCCACGCCCCCGGTCTGATGCTCTTCGCCTGCCGCACCGCCCCGGCCGCCGGCGGCGTGACCGGTGTCGCCGACTCCCGGGCGGTGCTCGGCGCCCTGCCCCCGGACCTGGTCGCACGGTTCGAGCGCGACGGCTGGATGCTGATCCGCAACTACAACGACGAGATCGGCGCCTCCGTCGCGGACGCCTTCGGCACGGACGACCCCGCAGAGGTCGAGCGCTACTGCACCGCGAACCGGATCGAATACGAGTGGCGGCCCGACGGCGGCCTGCAGACGCGTCAGCGCCGTGCCGCGATCGTGCGCCACCCGGTCACCGGGGAGCGCTGCTGGTTCAACCAGGTCGCCTTCCTCAGCGAGTGGACCATGGAGCCGGAGGTCCGCGAGTACCTCGTCGACATGTACGAGGAGGACGGCCTGCCGTTCCGGACGGCGTTCGGCAACGGCGACCCGATCGACGAGGACGTCGTGGCCCTGCTCAACGAGATCTACGAGTCGCACACGCTGCGCGAACCGTGGCGAGCCGGTGACCTGATGCTCGTGGACAACGTCCGGACGGCGCACAGCCGCGAGCCGTACGAGGGCGAGCGGGAGATCCTCGTCGCCATGAGCGATCCGGTGTCGCTCCGAGACGCGGCCCCGGAGGAGGAGTCATGGCGCTGACAGCCGGACCCGACACGAACCGGAGGCAGGACGCCCCGGACGAGCGACCGACCATCCCGTCCTTCGCGGTCGTCTCCGGCGCGGAGGTCGACCAGGCCCTGCAGGGACACCGGGCGGAGATCGTCGGGCTGGTGGAGGACACCTACCGGCTGCACGGCGCCGGGCAGACGGTCAACCCGCCCTCGTACTTCCTGCGGTTCCCGGACCGCCCGACCGGCCGGATCATCGCGCTGCCCGCATCCCTGGGCGGACCCGCCGCCGTGGACGGCCTGAAGTGGATCTCCAGCTTCCCCACCAACGTGGAGTCCGGCATCCCGAGAGCCTCCGCGGTGCTGATCCTCAACGACCCCCGGACGGGCTACCCGTTCGCCTGCCTGGAGAGCTCCATCATCAGTGCCTCCCGGACCGCCGCCTCCGCGGCCCTGGCCGCGGACTGGCTCAGCCGGACGCGGGACCGTCCGACCCGGGTGGGCTTCTTCGGCGTCGGGCTCATCGCCCGCTTCGTGCACGCGTTCCTGGCGGACACCGGGTGGGACTTCGAGGAGATCGGGGTCTTCGACCTGCTGCCCGGCAGCCGCGAGGGCTTCCGCGGCTACCTCGAGCGCTCCGCGCCCGGGAGCACGGTCACCGTCCACGAGGACGCCGAGTCGCTGATCCGCTCCAGCGACCTGGTCGTGTTCGCGACCACCGCGGGGGAACCGCACGTCACCGATCCGGCGTGGTTCGAGCACCACCCGCTGGTGCTCCACATCTCGCTGCGCGACCTCGCGCCGGAGGTGATCCTGGCCGCCACGAACATCGTCGACGACGTGGAGCACTGCCTCAAGGCCCAGACGTCCGTGCACCTGACCGAGCAGCTCACCGGCTCACGGGACTTCCTCGCCGGCACGCTGTACGCCGTCATGACCGGAGCCGTGGAGGTGCCGGCGGACCGGACGGTGGTCTTCTCGCCGTTCGGCCTGGGAGTGCTCGACCTCGCGGTGGGCAAGCACGTCTACGACACGGTCGCCGGCACCGGCGGCCTGCACACGATCGACTCCTTCTTCCACGAGGTCCGTCGGTACGGGTGAATTCCGCCTCCCGGGCCCGGACCGTCCCAGCACGCCCAAACGGGTCGGGGCCGGGACGGCGTGAGTCCTCCGGCATTCCACGATGTGAGACACGGCACCCACCATGCGGACACCACCGTTAGCATCGGAGCTTTGATCCCAGCCGCTGCAACCACCGAGGTGTCCTCATGTCCTCACCGGTGACCGGGCAGGGCGCCACCGGCGCTCCCGCCCCCTCGCTCCCCCTGTCCGCCCGCGTGCCCCGCAGCCGGGTGATCCTGGCCTCGCTCGTGGGCACGACCATCGAGTTCTACGACTTCTACGTCTACGCGACCGCGGCGGTGGCCGTGTTCCCCGCCCTGTTCTTCACCGGCCAGGACGAGACCGCCAAGCTGCTGGCCTCCATGGCCACCTTCGCGGCCGCGTTCGTGGCCCGCCCCATCGGCTCCGTGATCTTCGGCCACTTCGGTGACCGGATCGGCCGCAAGGCCACCCTGATCGGCGCGCTGCTGACCATGGGCGTCGCCACCTTCCTCATCGGCCTGCTGCCCACCTACTACTCGATCGGCATCTGGGCCCCGCTCATCCTGACGATCCTGCGCTTCTGCCAGGGCCTCGGCCTGGGCGGCGAGTGGTCCGGGGCGGCGCTGCTGGCCACCGAGTACGCCGAGGAGGGCAAGCGGGCCCGCGCGGCCATGTGGCCGCAGCTCGGCGCCCCGTTCGGGTTCATCCTGGCCAACGGCTTCTTCCTGGTGCTCACCCTCGTGATGGGCTTCGTCTCGGTCGCCGACCAGGGTACCGACCACCCGTTCCTCACCTGGGGCTGGCGCATCCCGTTCCTGGCCTCCGTGGTCATGGTCGTCGTCGGCCTGTGGGTGCGGTTCAAGCTCGAGGAGACCCCGGTCTTCCAGAAGGCCCTCGACCAGGGCGAGAAGGTCCAGACCCCGCTGGTCGAGGCGTTCCGCAGCTCGTGGCTGCAGATCATCCAGGGCACGTTCATCATGCTGGCCACCTACATGCTCTTCTACCTGATGACCGCCTGGATCCTGTCCTACGGCATCGGCAGCCCGGACAACGGCGGCCTGGGCATCCCCTACCGCGACTTCCTCGTGCTGCAGCTGCTCGCGGTGCTCCTGTTCGCCGCGATGGTGCCCGTCTCCGGGTGGGTCGCCGACCGCTTCGGCCGGCGCAGCTCGCAGCTGGTCATCACCACCGCCATCCTGGTCTTCGGCCTGAGCTTCGGGCTGATCATGGACCCGGCCGCGGTCGGCACCGGGGAGGACGTCAGCATGGTCCGCGTGCTGTTCTTCCTGGCGGTCGGCATGACGCTGATGGGCCTGACCTTCGGCTCGATGTCCGCGATCCTGCCCGAGCTGTTCCCCACGAACGTGCGCTACACCGGCTCCGGCGTGGCCTACAACGTGGCCTCGATCCTCGGCGCGGCCATCACCCCGTACGTCGCCGTGTCCCTCAACGCCACCTACGGCGTGGGCTCGGTGGGCCTGTACCTGACGCTGGGCGCGGTGCTGACCCTCGTCGCGCTCTGGTTCTCCCCGGAGACCAAGGACGTGGACATGCAGAACGTGGTCACCCGGCGCTGACCCGATCCGCCGCAGCCACACCACGCGCAACGGCCGCATCCCCGTCCGGGATGCGGCCGTTGCGCGTGCTGCCGGGCCTGCTCAGACGTGCACGTGCAGGCGCCGGGCGGCCTCCGAGATCGAGCCCGTCAGGGACGGGTAGATCGTGAACGTGTCGGCGAGGTCGTCGACGTGCAGCTTGTGGGTGACCGCCAGCGAGATCGGGAAGATCAGCTCGGACGCGCGGGGGCCCACGACGACGCCGCCGATCACGGTTCCGGAGCCCTTGCGGGAGAAGATCTTCACGAACCCGTCCTCCACCGCCATCATCTTGGCGCGCGGGTTGGTGGACAGCTTCAGCATGATGGTGTCCGCCTGGTAGGTGCCGTCCTCGATGGACTTCTCGCTCACCCCCACGGAGGCGATCTCCGGCGAGGTGAAGATGTTGGAGGCGACCAGGTGGGTGCGCAGCGGCTTCACGGCGTCGCCCATGAGGTGGGCCACCGCGATCCGGCCCTGCATCGCGGCGACCGACGCCAGCGGGAGCACCCCCGTGCAGTCGCCCACGGCGTAGACGCCCGGCACGGTGGTGCGGGAGACGCCGTCGACCTTGATGTGGCCGGAGTCGGCGCGGGCCACCCCGACCTCGTCCAGGCCCAGGTCGTCGGTGGCGGGGATCGCGCCGACCGCCACGAGGCAGTGCGAGCCGGCGACCTTGCGCCCATCGGAGAGGGTCACGACGACGCCCTTCTCGCTGCGCTCGACCGCGTCGGCGCGGGAGCGGTTGAGCACGTTCATCCCGCGGCGCTCGAAGACGTTCTCGAGCACGGCGGCGGCGTCCTGGTCCTCACCGGGCAGCACCTGGTCCCGGGAGGAGACGAGGGTGACCTCGGCGCCGAGGCCCCGGTAGGCCGAGGCGAACTCCGCGCCCGTGACGCCCGAGCCCACCACGATCATGTGCTCCGGGACCTCCCGGAGGTGGTACAGCTGCTTCCAGTTGAAGATCCGCTCCCCGTCCGGCCGCGCGCTGGGCAGCTCGCGCGGCAGCGACCCGACCGCCAGCAGCACGGCCTGCGCGTCGAGGGTGTACTCCAGCCCGTCGTCGGTGGTGACCTCCACGCTGGTGGGGCTGAGCAGCCGGCCCCGGCCCGAGATCACGCGCACCCCCACCCGCTCCAGGCCCCGCTTGATGTCCCGGGACTGGGAGGCGGCCAGGCGCAGCAGGCGGGTGTTCACCGTGTCCAGGTCCACGGCGAGGTCGTTGATCTCGTTGCGGTCCTCGCTGCCGCGCACGTGCACGCCCAGGTCGGCGGCCTCGGCGAACCGGGTCATCGCGTCGGCGGAGGCGATCAGCGTCTTGGAGGGGACCACGTCCGTCAGCACGGCCGACCCGCCCAGTCCCTGCTGTTCGACGATGGTCACGTCCGCGCCGAGGCTGGCCGCGACCAGGGCGGCCTCGTAGCCCCCGGGACCGCCTCCGATGATGACGAGCTTCTGGATGGAGAATTCGCTGTGTGCAGTCACCCGGCCATTCTTGCAGAGGAGTACGACGACGGGGGTCCGCCACCGCCCCGGTCCCGGACCATGCGGTAGCTTGGGACGGGTGGACACAGCGCACAGCACCCCCGGCACCGACCCCTTCGAGCTCGCCCAGGAGGCCGCCGAGGCCCTCCGCCGGGCCACCGGGGTCGACACGCACGACATCGCCCTGACCCTCGGCTCCGGGTGGGGCCAGGCGGCCGAGCTCATCGGCGAGACCGTCGCCGAGGTCCCCGCCACCGAGATCCCGGGCTTCACCCCGCCCGCCCTCGAGGGCCACGTCGGCACGCTGCGCTCCGTGCGCACCCCCGCCGGCAGGCACGCCCTGGTGATCGGTGCGCGCACCCACTACTACGAGGGCCGAGGGCTGCGTGCCGTGGTGCACGGCGTGCGCACCGCGGCCGCCGCCGGGGCCGGCACCATGATCCTGACCAACGGCTGCGGCGGACTGAACCCCGCGTGGGGGCCGGGCACCCCGGTGCTGATCAGCGACCACCTCAACCTCACCGGCCGCTCCCCGCTGGAGGGCGCCACGTTCGTGGACCTCACCGACCTCTACTCCCCGCGGCTGCGCGAGCTCGCCCGCACGGTGGACCCCACCCTGGACGAGGGCGTCTACGTCCAGTTCCCCGGCCCGCACTACGAGACGCCCGCCGAGGTGCGGATGGCCGGGGTGCTCGGCGCCGACCTCGTGGGCATGTCCACCGCCCTGGAGGCCATCGCCGCCCGGCACGCGGGCATGGAGGTCTTCGGCATCTCGCTGGTCACCAACCAGGCCGCCGGGATCTCCGCCACGGCGCTGTCCCACGAGGAGGTCATCGAGGCCGGGCAGGCGGCCGGGCCCCGGATCTCGCAGCTGCTGGCGCGCATCGTCGCCCAGCTCTGACATCGTCGCCCAGCGCTGACCGGCCCCGGCCGGGCGGACGGTGCCGCCCGGCACGCCGCGCACCGGTCCCGTCCCCAGGAGGAGCCCCCATGAGCACCGACACCCGCCCCGAGCCCGACCTCCTCGCCGCCGCGCGCGCCTGGGCGGCGGACGACCCGGACCCCGTCACCCGCGCCGAGCTCACGGAGCTCGCCGAGCGGGCCGGAGCCGGCGACGCCGCGGTCCGCGCCGAGCTGGCCGACCGGTTCTCCGGCACCCTGCAGTTCGGCACCGCCGGGCTGCGGGCCGCCCTCGGCGCCGGGCCGATGCGGATGAACCGCGTGGTGGTGCTGCGCGCTGCCGCCGGGCTGGCCGCCCACGTGGTCGCCACCGCGGGGAGGGCCGCCGCCGTCCAGGCCGACGCCGAGGACATCGCAGCGGTGGAGACCGGCGCCATGGGTTCCGCCCCCGGGGATGCCGACCCCCGCGCTGCCGGCGGCGGCAGCGCCGCGCTCCGGGACGACTCCGAGGGCGCGTCCGGCGACCGGCCCCTGCGGGCCGTGGTGGGCTACGACGCCCGGTACAACTCGGACGTCTTCGCCCGGGACACCGCCGCGGTGTTCACCGCGGCCGGCATCGAGACCCTGCTGATGCCCTCGGCCCTGCCCACCCCGGTCCTCGCCTGGGCGGTGCGGGCCTTCGCGGCCGAGGTGGGCGTGATGGTCACGGCCAGCCACAACCCGCCCGCGGACAACGGGTACAAGGTCTACCTGGGCGGCCGTGCCGTGGCGCCGGAGGCCCGGGGCTGCCAGATCGTGGCCCCGCACGACCGGCTGATCGCCGAGCGGATCGCCGCTGTCGGGCCCGTGGCCGGCATCCCGCGGGCCGCCTCCGGGTGGACGGTCCTGCCCGGCGGCGTCGAGGAGGACTACCTCCGCGCGGTGGTCCCCGAGGCCGCGGCACGGGCGCGGGAGCTGAGCGTCGTCCTGACCCCCATGCACGGGGTGGGCGGGCGCGCCGCCGCGCAGGCGCTGCGGCGGGCCGGCTTCGCCGACGTCCACGTGGTCGCCGAGCAGGCGGAGCCCGACCCCGACTTCCCCACCGTCGCGTTCCCCAACCCCGAGGAGCCCGGGGCCCTGGACCTGGCACTGGCGGCCGCCCGCGCCCAGGACGCCGATCTGGTTCTGGCCAACGACCCCGACACCGACCGGGTGGCCGCGGCCGTCCCGGTGCCCGACGGCGACGGCTGGCGGATGCTGCACGGCGACGAGGTCGGCGCGCTGCTGGGCCACGCCGCGGCGGCCCGGTGCGCCGGCCGCGCCGACGCGGTGCTCGCCAACTCGATCGTCTCTTCCCGCCTGCTCGGGCGGATCGCCGCCGCCGCCGGTCTGCCCCACCGCGAGACCCTGACCGGCTTCAAGTGGATCGCCCGGGTGCCGGGGCTGGCCTACGGCTACGAGGAGGCGCTGGGCTACTGCGTGGCCCCCGACGTCGTGCGGGACAAGGACGGGATCAGCGCCGCGGTCGCGGTCGCGGTGCTGGCCGACGAGCTGCGGGCCCAGGGCCGCACGCTGCAGGACGTCCTCGACGAGCTCGCCGTGGCCCACGGCCTGCACGCGACCGACCAGCTGAGCATCCGCGTGGCCGACCTCGCCCGGATCCCGGCGATGACCGCGGCGCTGCGGGACGCCCCGCCCACCGCCCTGGGCGGCTCGGACGTGGTGCGCGTGGAGGACCTCACCTCCCCGGACACCGGCCTGCCGCCCACCGAGGGCCTGCGCCTGCTCACCGCCGACGACACCCGGGTGATCGTGCGCCCGTCCGGCACCGAGCCGAAGCTCAAGTGCTACCTCGAGGTCGTGGCCCCGGTGCCGGACCGGGCGGGCCTGCCGGCCGCGCGGGCGGCCGCCGCCGAGAAGCTCACCCGCATCCGCGCCGAGCTCGGGACCGCCCTGGGACTCTGACCGCGCCCTCCGCCGCAGCGCCCGCCGGGCGCACCGCCCGGCATCACCGCCCCGTCGGCCGGGCCGCCTCCTCCGCCCCGGCCCCGGGCGCGTCGGCCGACGGGGTCCTCCGGTCAGCGGAGGGGTGGGGCCGCCGGCGTCGAGTCGTCCGGGCCCCGTGCGAGCACCCGGCGGGCGATGGCTTTGGTGCTCCTGGAGACCATTTTCTCCAGCGGCCCCTGGCCGAGGCTGCGCTGCCACAGCACGGCCAGCAGCGCGAAGGCGAGGACCTGTCCCCAGAACCAGGGGTGGGGGTCGTCCCAGAACAGCTCGAGCCACATGACGAGCAGGTGGATCACGTAGAGGGTGAACGTCATCGACCCCATGGCGGTCAGCGGCGTCAGCACGCGGTCGACGGCGCGCGGCAGCAGCAGGAACAGGCCCAGGACGCACACGGCCACGCCGAGGCTCAGGGCGAGGGCGAAGGGCGTGTGGGAGTGCGGGCCGGGCATGAGCAGCCACCACGGGGTCGCGGTCGGCAGTGTCGCGTCGGGACCGAAGACGACGACGTCGGCGATCTCCTCGGCGCTCATCCACGGGGTGGCCGCGACGATGGCCGCCTGCCCGCCCAGCCGCAGCGCGAGCGTGGATACTGCCCAGGCCGCACCGGCCAGGACGGCGCCCACCGCCGCCAGACCGGCTTGGACCCGCCGGTCGGTGAGGTCCATCCGGCCGATCGCGATCCCGGAGCACACGAACGTCATCCACGGCAGGGCGGGATAGGAGCCGGTCAGCAGGAGGTGCGCCAGGACGCTGCCGGGTTCCGTCACCAGCTCCAGCAGGCTCGGATTGCCGTAGTCGTTCACCGGCAGGTGGTCCAGGGCCCACAGCATGAGGACGGGCGCCAGGAGGGCGAACAGCGCCGCGCTGAGCAGCAGGTGGCGGATCCGCAGGCCCAGGAACGGGATCGCCAGCAGGAAGAAGACTCCGTAGTAGACGAGGATGTTGTCGAAGGGGATCACCAGGAAGCCCAGCAGGAACCCGACCAGGGCGATGAGGCCCGCGCGGGCGACCTGGGCCCACCGGGAGGCGGTCCGCCGCCGTCCGGTGTGCGGGGTGCGCCCGCCCGTGGTGAAGGCCAGGCTCACCCCGGCCAGGGTGACGAACAGGGCCGAGGAGTGCCCGCCGAACAGGACCCAGGAGAGGGTCGGCTCCCCCGTGTCCTCGTCGAACCAAGGCAGGGTGTGCACGGCGATCATGCCCACCAGCGCGAGGCCGCGGGCGGCGTCGACGCCGGCGAGGCGCCGGGACGGGTGGTGCCCGGCGGCGCCCCCGGCCCGCTCGGGACGGGCCCACGGGGCCGTGCCGGCACCGGCTGGACGGGTTCGTTCTTCGCTCACTCGGCTCCCCCACGGACGGATCGGTACGGCGCATCCGGACCGGCGTCGTCCGCCGCCGCGCCCCCCCCCCCCCCGGCACGGCGCCCGGGCCCCGAGAGGGCCGGAAGGCACAGTGATGCGGATCTGAGCCTACGGGAGTGTCCGTCCCCCGGCGTGGGACCAGGGAGCAGCACCGGCTCCGTGACCGAATGTGACGATCGCAAACACCGGCGCCGTCCGGGCGGGCTACCCGGCCGCGGCCTCCCGGTCCTTCTCGGCCCGCGTCAGGACCCGGTCCAGGATCCGCACGTCGGGCAGCTCGAAGTGGTCCACGTTCTCGCGGACCCGCAGCTTCACGCCCTCGTAGCCGGCGTCGGCGTACCACCGGTAGCCGTCACGGGCGGCGCGCAGGGCGTCGAAGGTCGCGTCCGGGTCAGTGCCGTCGTCGTCCTCCCCCACGTCCCAGTGCAGCCGCAGGTCCCGCAGCTGCTCGCGGGTGGGCTGCGCCTCCGCCTCCGGGGGCGCCTGGCCCCCGCCCAGCAGGATCGCCCCGCCGCCGGGGACGAGGTCCACGTGGTCGGCCAGCAGCTCCCGGGCGATCAGCTGGGCGCCCCCGGAGTAGCCGGTGAGCCAGGTGCGCGAGCGGTCGATGTCGTAGTCCTGCAGGAGGCGCTCCTCCACGAGGGCCCGGAACCACGCGGCGTTCCGCTCGGACTCCTCCCACCAGGTGATCGCTCCGGCGCGGTCCGGGGTGCGGGGCACCACGAGGATCATGTTGTGGGTGCGCGCCACCTCGGCCAGGCAGGAGACGTTGTACTCGGGGCTCTCGAACTCCCAGGCCCCGTCCCCGTGCAGGCGGAAGACCACGCCCACGGGCCGGCTCCAGTCCACGCCCTGCGCGAGCACGTGATAGCTGCTGGTCACCCCGGCGTGCCCGAAGGCGAGGTCGAACCGGTCCTGGGTCCGTTCCGCTGGCCCGAACAGGTCGCCGTCGAACAGACCCCGGTCCTCGGCGCTCTGCCGCTGGCGCACGGGCGCCTCGAGCTCGAGGCCGTAGGGCTCGCAGGAGAGCGTCTCCTCCTCGGCCTGCGGGGAGGGCTCCGGCCGGTCCAGGAGGGCGGTCAGCACGGTCAGCAGCGCGAGCACCAGCACCAGTGCCGCGGCGAGGAGCCACCGGCCCCGGCGAGGGCGCCGGGCGGCGCCGCGAGGGCCCCGGGGCGGCCACGGCCACCGGGAACTGCGAGAAGGACGCTGTCGGGTCACCCGCTCATCTTAGGGACGCCCGCCGGGGAGTTCCCCGACGACAGGCGGTGCGCTCGGCAGCGCCACGAGGACCCGCCCGTCCCGCACCAGGACGGGGTGGACGGGCAGCTCCGGCCCGTCGCCGCTGAGGCACCGGCCGGAGCCGAGGTCGTAGACCTCCTTGTGCAGCGGCGAGGCGACCGTCACCGCCGCCCCGCGGGAGCCGAGGATGCCCCGGGCCATCACGCAGGCCCCGGTGCGGGGGTCGCGGTGGTCGGCCGCCAGCACCGTGGTGCCGTCCACGCGGTAGAGCGCCACCTGCCGGCCGGCCACCCGGGCCGCCTCGCCCCACAGGGGCTCCAGGTCCGTGAGGGCGCACACGTCGTGCCAGGCGGTGGCGGGGCCGGTGGGGCGGGTGGGAGCTTCCGGGAGCGTCGCGGTCATGGGGGCCTCCTGCTGGTCGGGCGGACGGTCGGGCGGGTGCTCGGGCCGCGGGCCGGGCGGGTGCCCGGGCCGCGGGTCCGGCAACGTCGGGATCGACGTTAGGCGGGCCCGGTTTCGGGGCCGCTCCCGCACCGTTTCGCCCCGGTCAAACGCCGCTCACGGCCCCCCGGGAGGACGGTGAGGAAAGCGAAAAACCCGCGGAACGGCGGGGCAACCGCGGGGCAATCCCGTCCTCCTAGAGTCGTGCCCGACGCCCTGCCCGCCACCGTTCCCGGAGGTCTTCCGTGACCCGCTCCCCCTTCTCGGCCCGTTCCCCGCAGCACGTCGTCGTGGTCGGCGGCGGACCCGCCGCCCACCGTTTCGCGGAGGCGGTGCTGTCCGTGGAGGACCACCACGTGCGCCTGACCGTGTTCGCCGACGAGCCGTGGGTGCCCTACGACCGCGTGCAGCTGTCCAAGGCCCTCACCGGCCCGGACGGGCAGATCGACCTGACCCTGGGCGGGGGCACCGTGTGGCAGGACCCGCGGGTGGACCTGCGCCAGGGCGTGGCGGCGCGGGAGATCGACCCCGCGGCGCGCACCGTGACCGCCGCCGACGGGACGGTCTCCGGCTACGACGAGCTCGTGCTCGCCACCGGCTCCGCCGCCGCCCGCCTGGACATCCCCGGCGCCCAGCACGCCCTCGTCTTCCGCACCCTCGACGACGTCGCGGCGATCCGGGCCGAGGTGAAGCGGCTGCGGGCCCGCTACGGCCGCACCCCGCGCGGCGTGGTGATCGGCGGAGGCCTGCTGGGCCTCGAGGCAGCGGGCGGGCTGCAGGAGCTCGGCGCGGAGGCCACCGTGGTGCACTCCCGCCGGTGGCTGATGAACGCCCAGCTCGACGAGGGCGCCGGCCGGTCCCTCAACGCCCTGATCTCCGCCCGGGGCGTGCGCCTGCACCTGGGCGAGCGGCCCTCCGGGGTGGGGCTGCGCAAGGCCGACGGCGAGATCTGCGCCGTCGAGTTCCGGGACTCCGCCGACCTCGAGGCGGACCTGGTGATCGTGGCCACGGGCATCCGGGCCCGGGACCGGCTGGCCTACAACGCCGGGATCGAGACCGCTCCGCGCGGCGGCGTGGTGATCGACGACGCGTGCCGGACCTCCGCGGAGCACGTCTGGGCGATCGGCGAGGTGGCCTCCTGGAACGGGGAGTGCCTGGGCCTGGTGGCCCCGGCGAACACCATGGCGGAGATCGTGGCCGACCGCCTGGCGGGCGGGCGCTCCACGTTCGGCAGCTTCGACACCGCGACGAAGCTCAAGCTCGCCGGCGTGGACGTGGCCTCCTTCGGCGACGCCTACGGGGAGACCGAGGACTGCCTCGAGGTCGTCTACGCGGACCCGGCCCGGGGGATGTACCAGAAGGTCGTGGTGACCCAGGACGCGAGGACCCTGCTGGGCGGGGTGTTCGTCGGGGACGCCGAGCCGTACAACGCGCTGCGCCCGCTGCTCGGCCGGGAGCTGCCCGGCGAGCCCGGCGCCTACCTCTCCGCCTCCGGTGCGGAGGCCCCGGCCGGCGATCTCCCCGACGACGCCGTGCTGTGCTCCTGCAACAACGTGACGACCGGGGCGGTGCGCGAGCAGATCGGCTGCGGCGTGCACGAGATCGGCGAGCTGAAGAAGTGCTCCCGGGCCGGCACCCAGTGCGGCTCCTGCGTCCCGATGCTCAAGAAGACCCTGGACCTGGAGCTCGCCAAGGCCGGGGTGGAGGTCTCGACCGCCCTGTGCGAGCACTTCGAGCTCTCCCGCGCCGAGCTCTTCGAGGCCGTGCGCGCCCTGGACCTGTCCTCGTGGGACGAGGTGGTGGGCCGGTTCGGCACGGGCCTGGGCTGCGACATCTGCAAGCCCGTGGTGGCCTCCGTGCTCGCCTCCCAGCGCGACGAGTACGTGCTCGACGCCGGGCGCGGCGCCCTGCAGGACACCAACGACCGAGCGCTGGCGAACATGCAGAAGGACGGCACCTACTCCGTGGTCCCCCGTGTGCCGGCCGGGGAGATCACCCCGGAGAAGCTCATCGTGCTCGGCGAGGTCGCGCGCAGGTACGGGCTCTACACCAAGATCACCGGGGCCCTGCGGGTGGACATGTTCGGCGCCCGGCTCGAGCAGCTGCCCGAGATCTGGCGGGAGCTCGTGGACGCGGGCTTCGAGTCGGGGCAGGCCTACGGCAAGGCGCTGCGCAACGTGAAGTCCTGCGTGGGCTCCTCCTGGTGCCGCTACGGCGTCCAGGACTCCGTGGGCATGGCCGTGCGGCTCGAGCTGCGCTACCGGGGGCTGCGCTCCCCGCACAAGTTCAAGATGGGCGTCTCCGGCTGCGCCCGCGAGTGCGCCGAGGCCCGCGGCAAGGACGTGGGCGTCATCTCCACCACCGACGGCTGGAACCTCTACACCGGCGGCAACGGCGGGGCCACGCCGGCCCACGCCCAGCTGCTGGCCCAGGGCCTGGACGACGACACCCTGGTCCGCTACATCGACCGGTACCTGATGTACTACATCCGCACCGCGGACCGGATGCAGCGCACGGCCCGGTGGCAGGAGGAGCTCGACGGCGGCATCGAGCACGTGCGCGCCGTCGTCGTCGAGGACTCCCTGGGCGTCGGCGAGGAGCTGGAGGAGGCCATGGCCCGGCACGTGGACCGCTACGAGGACGAGTGGGCCGCGACCCTGAAGGACCCCGAGCGGCTGCGCCGGTTCCGGTCCTTCGTCAACGACGCCGCCCCGGACGACTCGCAGGACTACGTGCTCGAGCGGGGCCAGCGCCGCCCCGCGACCGACGCCGAGCGTGCGGCCGCCGAGGCCGGCGCCGGGCCGGTGCTGCTGACCGGTCCGCGCATCCCGGTGCGCGAGGGCGCCGCGGGCGCGACACCCGCCGGAGTGTGAGCGCGCCCGGCCGGAGCCGGCCGGGCGGGAGTGCGCCGGCGGAAACACGCGGAAACACGGCGGTCACAGGGCGGCCATATCCTCGGGCCATGACCGCTGCACCCTCCGCCCCCGCGCTCGGCGAGCTGACCGGGTTCCGCGTGGGCGTGACCGCCCACCGCCGGGCCACGGACTTCATCTCGGCCCTGGAGCGCCGCGGCGCGCAGGTGGTGCACGCGCCCGCCCTGATGATCTCCCCCGTGACCGAGGACACCCGGGTGATCGAGGACACCCGCACGCTGCTGGCCCACCGCCCGGAGGTCCTCGTGGTCACCACCGCCTACGGGCTCCGCCGGTGGTTCGAGGCCGCCGACGCCGCCGGCCTGGGCGAGGAGCTGCGGGACGCGTTCCGTGCCGCCCGCGTGCTCACCCGCGGCGCGAAGGCCCGCGGCCAGGTGCTCTCCCTCGAGCTCGACGACCCCGAGGTCTCCGCCGACGAGCGGACCTCCTCCGTGGTGGACCGGCTCCTGGCCGACGGCGTGCGCGGGACCCGCGTGGCCGTGCAGCTGCACGGGCTGACCGACGAGCTGCAGCTCGAGCGGCTCGTGGCCGCCGGCGCCCGCGTGGACACCGTGGCCCCCTACCGCTGGCTCTCCGCCGACGACGGCGAGCGCCTGCCCGCCCTCATCCGGGACGTGTGCGAGCGCCGGATCGACGTCCTGACCTTCACGGCCGCCCCGGCGGTCGACTCCCTGTTCAGCACCGCGCAGGAGGCCGGGCACTACGACGAGCTCGTGGAGGCGCTGCGCACCGACGTCACGGCCGCGGCGGTCGGCCCGGTGTGCGCCGGGCCCCTGCTGGAGGCCGGGGTGGAGCCGCTGGTGCCCGAGCGGTTCCGGCTGGGCGCCCTGGTCCGGGCCGTGTGCACCCACGCCGCGCAGGAGCGCACCGTGGTGCTGCCCACCCGGTACGGGACGCTGCGGCTGATGAGCACCGGCACCGCGCTGGACGGCGAGTTCGTCCCGCTCTCCGACGCGCAGGTGACGGTGCTGCGGGCGCTGGCGGCCAGCCCCGGCGCGGTGGTGTCCCGGGCGCAGCTGCTCTCCGCCGTGCCGGGCCTGGACACCGAGCACGCTCTGGAGATGGTGATCTCGCGGCTGCGCAAGGCCCTGCCCGCCCCGGTGGTGGAGACGGTGATCAAGCGCGGCTACCGGCTGTCCCCCTGACCCGCCTGCCGCTCCCTCAGCACCGCCGAGTCCCCCAGCACCGCCGAATCCCCCAACTCCGCTGAGTCCCCCCAGCACCGCCGAATCCCCAACTCCGCTGAGTCTCCCCAGCACCGCCGAGTCCCCCATGGGTTGCCATTTCCCCCTGATCGATCGAGGGGAATTGCGAGCGCAGGGGGGACTCAGCGGGACGAAGGGGGACTCGGCGGGACGAGGGGGGGGACTCGGCGATCCGGGGGTCAGGCACGAGACAGGGGTCTCGGGAGGAATGCTGGGGCGGACCACCGGGGGATCCGCGGTGGCGTCAGGCCGTGGCGTCAGGCCGGGGCCGGGGTGTGGGCGTCGATGATCCGGGCGACCGCGGCCTTGCAGCCGCCGCAGCCGGTGGCGGCCCGGGTGGCGCGGCCGACCGCCTCGACGGTGGCGGCGCCCTCGGCCACGGCGTCGGCGATGCGGCCCTTGCTCACGCCCGCGCAGTGGCAGACCGTGGACTCGGGGGTCGTCGGACGCTCGCCGGCCCCGGCGTCGGGCCCGTCCAGGCGCAGCAGGACGCTCGGGTCCTCCGGCACGGCCTCGCCGCGGTCGTGGAGCAGACCGATCTCCGCCGCGGCCCGGGGCAGGCCGAGCACGGTGTAGCCGGCGAGGGTCCGGTCCGGGCGCAGCACGAGCTGGGCGTAGGTCCCGGCCGACCCGTCGGCCCACTGCACCACGGACCCGCCGTCGGCCCGCGGCTCCCACGGCGCGCCCCCGGCCGCTCCGGCGCAGGCGAGCTCCACCTGGTGCGCCTTGAGCCGCACCGCCCCGGCGGGGCCCTCGGTCAGCGGCGCGAGCACGGTGGTCCCGCCCTCGGCCACGGCCTCCAGCTCGGCGCGCACGCGGGCGGCCAGCCACTCCGCCTGGCGCCACCCGGGGCCCACGAGCCCGGAGGGCCCCCTGCCGGCCCGGCCGGGGCAGACCTGGCAGGACGGGTCCGGGCACAGCACCTCGGCGCAGTCCCCGACGGCGAAGACGCGCTGCTCGACGTCGGCCTCCAGCTCGTGGTCCACCACGATGCCGCGGGCGGTGCGCAGACCGGCGCCCTCGGCGAGCTCGGTGCGGGGCGTGACCCCGACGGAGAGCAGCAGCAGCTCGCCGGGCACCTCGCGGCCGTCCTGCAGGAGCAGGCCGCGGAAGCCCCGGTCCTCGCCCAGGAGCACCTCGCGCGCCTGGGCGCCGGAGACCACCTCCACTCCGGCCTCGGCGAGCGCCCTCCCCAGCAGGGCTCCGCCGGCGGCGTCCAGGGACCGGGTCATCACCCACGGGGCGTGGTGGACGACCGTCACCGGGCAGCCGACCTCGCTCGCCGCGAGCGCGGCCTCGAGCCCGAGCACGCCCCCGCCCAGCACGACCACGCGGCCGCGGCGCTCGACGACGGCGCGCACGGACCGGGCGTCGCGCAGGTCCCGCAGCGCGGTGACCCCGGCGGGCAGGTGCCCGTAGGCGTGCGGATCCGGGTTGAGCCCGCGCAGCACCGGCAGGTTGGGGCGGGCGCCGGTGGCCAGGACGAGGCGGTCGTAGCCCAGCCGCCCGGAGTCTCCGGTGGCCCGGTCGGTGACGTGCAGCAGCCGGCGGGCGCGGTCGATCCGGGTCACCTCCGTGCCGAGCAGGACGTCGATCCCGCTGCGCGCCAGGAGCTCCGGGTCGGCCAGCCGCATGGAGGCGAGCTCGGCCCGGCCCATCGCGTGCTCGCCCACGAGCACCCGGTTGTAGGCGGGCTCGGCCTCCCCGCCGATCACGGTCAGGCGGATGGTGCCCGCGGCGGCGAGGTCGGCGACGTCGTCGACGAACCGGGCGGCCACGGGGCCGAAGCCGATCACGACCACGTGCTCGCCGGGGCGCATCGGGGTGCCGGTCGAGCGGGTGGGACGGTGCGGGGTCATCGGGTGCTCTCCTGGGGGTCGATCGCCCGGACGGTGACCGAGCCGGCCTTGAACTCGGGCATGGACGAGACCGGGTCCACGGCGTCCGAGGACACGAGCCGGTTGGCGGTCCCGTCACCGGCGTAGTGGAAGGGCAGGAACACGGTGTCGGGGCGGATGTCGGTGCTCAGCCGGGCCAGAGCCACGGCACGGCCGCGGGCGCTGGTCAGCTCCACCGCCGCGCCGTCGCGGATGCCGAGGGCGGCCGCGGTCGCGGGGTGGATCTGCAGCCGGGACTCGGGGCGGGCCCCGAGCAGGGAGGACACCCGGCGGGTCTGGTTGCCTGACTGGTAGTGCTCCAGGTACCGCCCGGTGGTCAGGGTCAGCGTGCCGGGTCCGTGCAGCAGTTCCCGGCGGTGTGCCCGCGGGCTCGGGTCGACCGCCCGGCCGGCGGCGCGCGCCCGGACCGGGACCAGCCGGGCCCGGCCGTCGGGGTGGCCGAAGCGGTGAAGGAAGGCCCGGGGCGTGCCGGTGGAGCTCCCCACCGGCCAGGGCCAGTAGCAGGCCTCGCCGGCGTCCAGGGCGGCCCAGCGGATCCCGGAGTAGTCGGCCGTCCCGCCGGCCGAGGCCCGGGCCAGCTCCGCGAAGACCTCCTGCGGGTCGGGGCTGAAGGCGCCCGGCGCCTCGAGCCGCCGGGCGAGCTCGGACATGATCCACAGCTCGTCCCGGGTCCCGGGCGGCGGGTCCACCGCGCGGCGGCGGCGCAGCACCCGGCCCTCGAGGTTGGTCATGGTCCCCTCCTCCTCGGCCCACTGCGGCACGGGCAGGACGAGGTCGGCGTACTCGGCGGTCTCGGAGAGGAAGAGGTCGCAGACCACCAGGAAGTCCAGGGCCTGCAGCCCCCGGGTCACGGCGGCGGTGTCCGGGGCGCCGATCACCACGTTGGAGCCGTTGACCCACAGGCAGCGCACGCCGCCCTCGGTGCCGAGGGTGCTCAGCAACCGGACCGCGGGGATCCCCGGGCCGGGCAGCTCCGCCGGGTCGACGCCCCACACCCCGGCCACGTGCGCCCGGGCGGCGGGGTCCGTGATCGAGCGGTAGCCGGGCAGCTGGTCGGCCTTCTGGCCGTGCTCGCGCCCGCCCTGGCCGTTGCCCTGGCCGGTGAGCGTGCCCCAGCCGGAGCCGGGACGACCGGGCAGCCCGAGCAGCAGGGCCAGGTTGATCGCCGCGGTCGCGGTGTCCGTGCCGTCCACGTGCTGCTCGACCCCGCGCCCGGTGAGCACGTAGGTGCCTCGCCGTTCTCGGGCCAGCCGGCGGGCGGCGCGGCGGAGCCGCTCGGCCGGGACACCGGTGACCTGCTCGACCCGCTCGGGCCACCACGCGCCGACGCTCGTGCGGAAGGCCTCGAGGCCGGTGGTGCGCCGCACCAGGTAGTCCAGGTCGGCCAGGCCCTCGTGCAGCACCACGTGGGCGAGGCCCAGCAGCAGCACCAGGTCGGAGCCGGGGGTGGGCTGCAGGTGGATCCCGCCGTCGTCGTCGGTCATCCGGGCCGTGGCGGAGCGGCGGGGGTCCACCACGATCAGGCCGCCGTGCTCCCGGGCGTGCTCCAGGTGCTGGACGAACGGCGGCATGGTCTCGGCGGGGTTGCTGCCGAGCAGCAGCACGGTGTGGGCGTCGTCGAGGTCCGTCACGGGGAACGGCAGGCCGCGGTCGGCCCCCAGCGAGCGGTTGGCGGCCGCCGCGGCGGAGGACATGCAGAACCGGCCGTTGTAGTCGATCCGCGAGGTCCGCAGGGCCACCCGCGCGAACTTCCCCAGCTGGTAGGCCTTCTCGTTGGTCAGCCCGCCGCCGCCGAAGATCCCGACGCCGTCCCGGCCGTACCGGTGCTGGGCGGCGCGGAACTCCGCCGCCATCCGGTCCAGCGCCGCGTCCCAGGAGACCTCCCGGAACACCCCGTCCGGACCGCGCAGCAGCGGCGCGATGAGCCGCGACGGGTGGGCCAGCAGCTCCGCCGACGTCCAGCCCTTCCGGCACATCCCTCCCCCGTTGACCGGGAACTGCCGGGCCCGCACCTCCGGGAAGCCCTGCGCGGCGGCGGCCGCGGAGTCCGTGTCGAGGGTCATGGCGCACTGCAGCGCGCAGTAGGGGCAGTGGGTGGCCGTGGTGCTCATGCGGGAGTTCCTTCCGGGAGGGCGGGGGCCGGCTCAGATGTGGCTGTCGCCCATCTCCGTGCCCGGGCGCAGATAGCAGGCCCAGGTCACCGCCAGGGCCACCACGTAGAACGCGACGAAGCCGTAGAACGCGGCGCTGTAGGCCCCGGTGGTGGTGTTCGAGAGGTTCAGCGCCTGCGGGATCAGGAACCCGCCGTACGCGCCGACCGCGCCGATCAGCCCCAGGGCGGCCGAGGCCTTGCGCTCGGTGGAGACCGCGGCGTCCTGCTGCCGGCGCAGCCCCAGCACCCGGTAGATCGAGGGGATCATCCGGTAGGTGGAGCCGTTGCCCATGCCGGCCGCGGTGAACAGCAGCAGGAACAGGCCCAGGAACAGCCAGAAGTCGGCCAGCGGCAGGGTGAGCACCACGGCCAGGGCGAGCAAGGCCATGACCGCGAACACTCCCACCGTCACCGGCGCGCCGCCGAAGCGGTCCGCGAGCCGCCCGCCGTAGGGGCGGGAGACGGACCCCACCAGCGGCCCGAGGAACGCCAGGGACAGCGCCGCCGCACCCACGGCGAAGGAGGAGAAGCCGGGAAAGGTGTCCGCGATGAGCTTGGGGAACACGCTGGAGAAGCCGATGAAGGACCCGAAGGTGCCCACGTAGAGGAAGGACATCACCCAGAAGTGGGGCTCCCGCACCGTGGCCAGGGACCCGGCCACGTCGCCCTTGGCGTGGGAGAGGTTGTGCATGTACCTCCGCGCGCCCCACGCGGCGAAGAGGATGAACGGCACCCACAGCCACCCCGCGACCGAGAGTCCGGTGGCCCCGAGGGCGACGAGCGAGACGGCGATCGGGACGACCAGCTGCGCCACGGCCGTGCCGAGGTTGCCGCCGGCCGCGTTGAGCCCCAGCGCCCAGCCCTTCTCCCGCACCGGGTAGAAGAAGGTGATGTTGGCCATCGAGGACGCGAAGTTGCCGCCGCCGAAGCCGGCCGTGGCCGCCAGCAGCAGCATGACCGCGAACGGGGTGCCGGGATTGCCGACCGCCAGCGCCAGGCCCACGGTGGGGACCAGCAGCAGCAGGGCCGAGACGATCGTCCAGTTCCGGCCGCCGAACCGGCCGACCATGAAGGTGTACGGGATCCGCAGCGTGGCCCCCACCAGCGAGGGGATGGAGATCAGCCAGAAGATCTGCGAGTCGCTGAAGGGAAAGCCCGCGCCCGGCAGGAACACGACCGTGATGGCCCACAGCTGCCAGACGGCGAAGCCCAGGAACTCCGCGAGGATCGACCACGTGAGGTTGGTGCGGGCGATCGGACGGCCGGTGCTCTCCCAGAACGCGGGGTCCTCGGGGCGGTAGCCGTCCAGCCAGCGGCCGGGCCGCTCGCGCAGCGCCAGCGGGGGCACCGGCGCGGACGGCCGTGCCGCCGTCACGGACGGGTCGGGGTGCAGCTCTGAACTCACGGGGACCTCCTGGCGGGGCGGATGCGGTGCACGGCGGCGTGCGATGCCCCCACCGTAGGAATCCCGTGTTTCGCCCCCCGACGGCAGGAGTAACGCCTCGGTGCACTTCCGCTCACAGCACGGGGATCACCCCTGTGAGCCCCCGGTGCGCGCCCCGTCGAGCGCAGAGTCCCCCATCAATCAGTGCCTGACCGACGCCCCGACTCCCCCACGTTGCCCGCGGCAGGCACCGAGTCCCCCATCAACGACCGACTGGCTTAGCACCCCGACTCCCCCCACATCGTCCGTGCCAAGCACCGAGTCCCCCATGGGCTCGCAATTCCCCCCGATCGATCCGGGGGAATTGCGAGCCCATGGGGGACTCGGTGGTCAGGTGGGGGGCTCGGGGGGCTTGCTCAGCGGCTCGGTTCCGCCGGGGGGCGGGCCGCCACCCTGCGGGTGATGCCCTTGGAGACGCGGGCGACGAGCTTCTCGAGCGGGCCCTGTCCCACCGCCCGCTGCCAGGCCACGGCCAGCAGTCCGAAGACCACCAGCTGCATCCAGAACCAGAACCCGGGCGCGAGGTCGTAGACACCCGTGGCCAGGAACAGCAGGTGCAGCGTGTACAGGGTGAAGGTCATGGACCCGGCGGCCGCCAGCGGGGTGAGGGCCTTGCCGATCAGCCGGGCCAGCAGCAGGAAGGCGCCGAGCGCGAAGACGGCCATGCCCAGGCTGACGAACAGCGCCGCAGGGGTGTTGCTGTGCGGGGCCGGAACGGTCAGCCACCACAGGGTGGTGGTCGGCAGGGACGGCTCGGGGCCGAAGACCAGGATGGAGTCGATCTGCTCCTCGGACATCCAGGGGGTGGCGGACCAGATCCGCTCGTAGACCCCGAAGACCAGCAGCGCCACCATGGACACCGTCCAGGCGAGCAGGGCGGTGGCCGCGCCCACGCCCACCAGCCACAGCTGCACCTTCCGGCTGGTGAGGTTCATCCGGCCCAGGGCCAGGCCGGCGAGCAGGTAGCTCATGTACGGCAGGGCCGGGTAGGTGCCGGTGAGCAGCAGCTGGGACAGGACGGTGACCGGCTCGGTGACCAGGTTCCACAGCGTGGGGTTGCCGTAGACGTGGGCGGGCAGCACCTCCAGGGACCACTGCATGAGGAACGGGGAGAGCACGGCGAACAGCACCGAGGCCGCCAGCAGGTGGCGGATCCGCAGGCCCAGGAACGGAATGGCCAGCAGGAAGAACATCCCGTAGTAGATGAGGATGTTGTTCACCGGCGGGGCCACGAACCCGACGAGGAAGCCGACGAGGGCGATCACCGCGGCGCGGCCCACGAGTCCGGCCCGGTCCCCGGCCAGCCGCCGGCCCTCGTGCGGGGTGCGGCCGCCGGAGAGGAAGGCCAGGCTCACCCCGGCCAGGGTGGCGAACAGCGCCGCCGAGTGCCCGGCGAACAGGGACCAGCTCAGCGAGGCCCGCCCGGCCTCCTCGTCCCAGACCGGCATGGTGTGCACGGCGACCATGCCCAGCAGCGCGAAGCCGCGGGCGGCGTCCACGCCGACCAGCCGGCGCTTGGTGCGCCGCCCGGCGGGGCCGGGGACGTTGAGCACCGCGGTGCCCCCGCCCCGGGTGGTGGTGGGGTCGACGGCGCTCACCGGTTCGATCCCCCGCCGCCCACGAGCTCGCCGGCCGGGACGTGCAGCGGCCGGATCGGGTTCCCGCCCCAGGTGCTGCCGGCGGGCACGGTCTCCTGGGCCATCACCAGGGAGCCGGGGCCCACGGTCGCCCCGGCCTCCACGGTGCTGCCCGGGAGGACGAAGCTGTTCGGGCCCAGCGTGGACCCGGCCTCCATGGACACCGGCTGCAGCCGCATGATGCGGTCGTGGAACAGGTGCGTCTGGAGCACGGTGCCGCGGTTCACGGACACGCCGCGGCCGAGGTGGACCAGGTCGAACTCCGGCAGCCACCAGGTCTCGCACCACACGCCGCGCTCGATCCGCGCGCCCATCAGCCGCGCCCACACGTTGAACACCGGGGAGCCCACGGCCAGGCGGATCAGCCCGGGCACCGCCAGGGACTCGGCGAAGGTGTCGGCGAGCTCGTTGCGCCACACGAAGGAGCTGAACAGCGGGCGCTCGCCCTCGCGGAAGCGGCCCATGAGCGCCCACTTGACCATCACGGGCACCAGCGCGGCCAGCACGCCGGCGGCGAGCACCACGGGCGTGGCCCACAGCAGGGCCGAGACGATGCCGTCGAGGCCGCCCCCGGCGCGCATGTAGACGGTGGTCAGGACGTAGACGATGGCCAGGTCAATCCATGCGGTGACCATGAACGGCACGGCCCGCAGGGACTCCACGAGCGTTCGCGCCACGAGCAGCCGCCGGCGCGGCCGGTAGGTGACGTCCTCGTCGGCGGCGTCGCTGACCCGGCTGATCGGCTCGGGCATCCGGCCCAGCCAGGAGGTGCCGGCCTCGGCGTGCTCCGGGGCGGAGGAGAGCACGGCGATCAGGGAGTCCGCCGGGACGTCGCGCTCGGGTCCCACGATCCCGGAGTTGCCCACGAAGGAGCGCTCCCCCACGGTCGAGCGGCCCACGTGCACCCAGCCGAAGCCGGTGCGCGCGGAGCTGACCAGGGAGTGGTCGGCCATGAAGGAGCCGGACTCGAAGGTGGTCAGGTGCGGGAGGGTCTCCACGGTGGAGATCTCCACCTGGTTGCCCACACGGGCGCCCAGCAGCCGCAGGAAGAACGGCGTGGCGATCGAGGCGTAGACCGGATAGGTCGACACGAGGCTCTTCTGCAGCAGCACACCGGTCAGCCACACGGCCCAGGCCGCGCTCCCGTCGGCGCGGTGGTGACCGGGGGTGATCAGCCCGGCGAGCAGGCGCACCACGGCCACGAGCAGCGCGAGGTAGACGAGGGCCGTGAGCACGGCGAAGACCGGCACCCACAGGGCCAGGACCGGGAAGACGCGCTCGTAGAGCTCGATACCCTGGACCTGGGTGAACACGATCAGGGCGCCGGGGACCACGGCGAGCACGGGCAGGAGCCCGACGGTGCCGAGCCCCAGGGCGTAGAGCAGGCCGTTGCGGAACCCGTGGGCGTGCCCGGGGGCCGGCTCCGGCCAGCTCGCGCCGGCGGGACCGAGGTCCTCGAGCGGGGAGCCGCCCTGCAGCCGCCCGGCGGGGACGGTGCCGGTGACGTGGGAGCCGGGGTCGACCTCCGCGCCGTCCTCGACCACCGCGCCGGGGCTGAGCAGCGTGCGGGTGCCGATCCGGGCGTGCGCGCCCACGGTGACGCCGTCGAGGTGGAGGACGTCGCCCTCGAGCCAGTAGCCGGAGAGGTCGACCTCGTGCTCCACGGCCGCGCCGTCGCCGATCGAGGCGAGCCCGCTGACCGGCGGCAGGGTGTCGAGGTGGGCGCCGCGGCCCACCCGGTTGCCGAGCAGGCGGAAGAACAGCACCATCACGGGGGTGCCCATGAGGGGTTCGAACTTGTTGAAGATCAGCACCCGCTCGGCCATCCAGACCCGCAGGTGGGTCCAGGAGCCGCGGGCGTGGGCGCCGGGGCGCAGCCGGAAGGTGAGCAGCCGGATGAACAGGGCGGTGAGCACCAGGCGGCCGGGCAGGGCGAAGAGCACCAGCCAGCCGACCACGAGCGGCAGCAGCGGCGGGTTCGGCACCCACGTGGCGCCGAGCAGGTTGAACAGCAGCCACACCACGATCGCGGAGCCCAGCACGTAGCGCAGCCCCGAGACGGCGTAGAGGCCCGCCAGGAAGGGGACCTGCACGAGCCCGTTCCAGCGCGGGGTGTCGGCCACCTGCCGGGTGCGCGCGGCGTCCTGGGCCGCGACGTCGACGGGGGCGAGCCCGGCGAGGTACTCGTGCATGCCGGTCAGAGTGGGGTGGCGGTAGATCTCCGCGATCTCCGCGTCCGGGTAGCTCCGGCGGATCTCGGAGACCAGCTTGGCCACGGCCACGGACGTGCCGCCGAGGGCGAAGAAGTCGCTGTCCTCGTCGATGGGCAGCGGGCCCAGCTGATCGGCCCACAGGGCGGCGAGCCACTCGAGCTCGGCGTCCACCGGGGAGCCGACGGCGTCCGCACCGTCGGTCGGCAGCGGCCAGGGCAGGGCCTTGCGGTCCACCTTGCCGGAGGTCTTCAGCGGCAGCTCGTCCATCAGCGCGAGCGCGGGCACCATCTGGCCGGGGAGGCGGTCGGCGAGCAGGCTGCGGGCCTCCGGGAGGTTCACCGAGCCCGGGGCGTCGGCCACCAGGTAGCCGACCAGGATCTGGTTGCCGGCGGGGGTGGTGTGCACCGCCGCGGCGCCGGCCTGCACGCCGGGCAGCCGGCTCATCTGCTCGTCGATCTCGCCCATCTCCACGCGGCGGCCGGAGATCTTGACCTGGTCGTCGGCGCGGCCCACGAAGACGATGCCCTCGGGGTCGGCGCGCACCACGTCACCGGAGCGGTAGGCCCGCTCCCAGCCCAGGGTGTCCATCGGCGCGAACTTCTCGGCGTCCTTGGCGGGGTCCAGGTAGCGGCCCAGCCCCACGCCGCCGATGATCAGCTCGCCCTCCTCGCCCCAGCGCACGGGGTTGCCGGCGGGGTCGACGACGGCGAGCTCCCACCCGGGCAGCGGCAGGCCGATGCGCACGGGCGGCTCACCGGTGAGCACGGCGCCGGTGGCGATGACCGTGGCCTCGGTGGGCCCGTAGGTGTTCCAGACCTCGCGGCCGGGGTGGACGAGGCGGGCGGCCAACTCGTTGGGGCAGGCCTCGCCGCCGAAGATCAGCAGGCGGATCCGGCTCAGCGCCTCGGCCGGCCACATGGACGCCAGGGTGGGCACCGTGGAGACGGCGGTGATCCCCCGCTCGACCAGCCAGGGGCCCAGGTCGGTGCCCGAGCGCACGACCGCGCGCGGAGCCGGGACCAGGGCGGCGCCGGAGCGCCAGGCCAGCCACATCTCCTCGCACGAGGCGTCGAAGGCCACCGAGAGCCCCGCCATGACCCGGTCGCCCGGGCTCAGCGGGCGCCGGGGCAGGTACAGCTCGGCCTCGGCGTCCACGAGGGCGGCGGCCGAGCGGTGGTTGATCGCCACGCCCTTGGGCTTGCCGGTGGAGCCGGAGGTGAAGATGATCCAGGCGTCGTCGCCCGTGCCGGGCTCACGGCAGTCCGCTCCGGGGCGGACGCCGGTGCGGGTCTCCAGGGCCAGGCCGGCGCCGTAGACGGCGCACACCGAGGCCTCCTCCCACACCGTGACCGCGCGCTCGTCCGGGTCGTCGAAATCCACCGGCACGTAGGCGGCCCCTGCGAAGATCGTGCCGAGGATCGCGACGTAGAGGTCCACGGACCCGGAGGGCACGCGGATGCCCACCCGGTCCCCGCGCCCGATGTCGAGGTCCCACAGGCGCTGGGCCTGCGCCTCGACGCGCTCGAGGAACTCGGCGTAGCTGAGCACCGTGGTCCCGTCGTCGACCGCCGTGGCGTCGGGGTGCCGGGAGACGGTGTCCATGACGACGTCCACCAGGGTGCGGGGCGCCGGGGCGGACTCGACCGGGAAGACGGCGCGGCCCGGGACCTGCGGCAGCGACTGCGTGTGCAGGGCCCGGTCGAGCAGCTCGGCGTCCTCCTGCGGGTCGTGGTCCGGGTTCCGGTCCTCGAGCAGGTGCCGGCCGCCCCCCGAGCGGGTCGAGCCGCTGCGCATGGTCGAGCGCACTGTCATTGATGTCCCCCATCGACGTTCACGCCGCTGCGGATCTGGCAGCGGCTGTGTCGGCGGGACGCAAGAACCCACAGGGCCGGTGGTGTCGGTGTGGAAGGCGCTCCAGGAGCGGGGCGCCGGGTCGGCGCACCGCGAAAGAGTCGTTGTCTCGGCTCGATGCCCCCGCACCGGCCTTCCCCCTGCGTCGGTCCCCGCCGACATATTTCTTCTCTACGGCACCGTACGGGCGGTCATATGCTATTGCAAGCCGGTGAGGGCGGGGCGCCCCGTCCGCGCCCGGCCGGACCCACCCCCGGCCGCGTCGTTGCAGGCCGGACCGGGATCCGGGAGAGATGGATCACGTGCCCGGCCGCACGCCCGGCTCAGTCCTCGGCCGCGGTGAGGACCTCGCCGAGCACCCGCGCCTCGGGGAGCTCAAAGTGGTCGACGCCCTCCCGGTAGCGCACGCTGGTCCGCCGGTAGCCGGCGTCCTCGTAGTGGGCGTGGCCGGCGGCCGCCGCCGAGAGCGCGTCGAACGGGGCCCTCGGGTCGGAGCCGTCGTCGTCGAGGCCCACGTCCCAGTGCAGCAGCAGGTTCTCGAGCTGCTCCTCCGTGGGCCGGGAGGAGCCCGTGGCCGGGTCCCCCCCGCCGCCGGTGAGCACCGCCCCGCCGCCCTGCAGGAAGTCCACGCGGTCGGCGAGCAGCTCGTAGCTGATGAACTCCGCCCCGCCGGAGTAGCCGTGCAGCCAGGTGCGGGAGCGGTCGACGTCGTAGACGGGGAAGATCTCCTGCTCGGCCAGGGCCAGGAACCACTCGGCGTTGCCGTCGAGGTCCTCCCACCACGTGGGCTCGCCCTGCCGGTCCGGGGTGCGGGGTGCCACGAGCACCGCGTTGTGGCTGCGCGCCACCTCCGCGAGGCAGGAGACCTTGTGCTGGGGGTTGTGGAACTCGTAGGCGCCGTCGCCGTGGAGGCGGAAGACCACCCCGACCGGCCGGCTCCAGTCCACGCCGTCGGCGAAGACGTGGTAGCTGCTGGTCACCCCGTCGTGCTCGAAGGCCACGTTCATCCGGTCGGACGGCCCCTCCTGCAGGCGCACGCCCCCGGAGAGCACCGGCCCGTCGCTCAGCGGCCCCCGCTCGCCGCGGGGCGCGACACTCACGCCCTCCAGTCCGTAGGGGGCGCAGGAGATCTCCTCCTCGGCCGTCGGCGCAGGGTCCCACGCCCAGCGGGCCCCGAGCGTGGCGGCGAGCAGGAGGAGGGCGGAACCGGTGAGAAGGGCCACAACGGCCACCCAGCGGGACGGGTGGCGTGCGCCCTGCTGCCCAGGTCCGGTCTGCGATTCCACCCGCCCATCGTACGGGGACGCCCTGTGGCGCGGCTCCGCGCCGATTTCCCCTCTGCAATCTCTGCACCCATAATCGGCCAGGACCGTTCGGGGGGGACGGCGCCACCGAACCTCCTCCTGCCGTGATCCGTCCACCGCACCAGAGGAGAAGATTCCGCGTGACCACCACCGCACGCCCTCGGGCCGAGCAGAGCGCGCCTGCGACCCAGGCGCAGCTGCAGTCCCAGGAGAAGCTGCGCCGCAGCCTCAAACCGCGCCACCTGACCATGATCGCGCTGGGCGGGGCCATCGGCACCGGCCTGTTCGTGGCCTCGGGCAACACCATCGCCACCGCCGGCCCGGGCGGGGCGCTGCTGGCCTACGTCGTGATCGGCTTCATGGTCTTCCTGCTGATGCAGAGCCTGGGCGAGATGGCCACGTACCTGCCGGTCTCCGGCGCGTTCGAGGAGTACTCCACCCGCTTCGTCAGCCCGTCCTTCGGCTTCGCCATCGGCTGGAACTACTGGTACAACTGGGCGATCACCGTGGCCGCCGAGCTCGTGGCCGCCGCGCTCATCATGCGCTACTGGCTGCCGGACGTCCCGTCCTGGATCTGGTCCGGGGCGTTCCTGCTCATCCTGTTCCTGCTCAACGCCCTGAGCACCCGCGCCTACGGCGAGAGCGAGTTCTGGTTCTCCCTGGTGAAGGTCGTCACCGTGGTGATCTTCCTGGTGCTGGGCATCCTGATGATCGTGGGCATCCTGGGCGGCGAGTCCCCCGGGTTCGAGAACTGGACCACCGGCGAGGCGCCCTTCGTGGGCGGTGGGCTGGGCATCCTGGCGATCTTCATGGTGGCCGGCTTCTCCTTCCAGGGCACCGAGCTGGTCGGCGTGGCCGCCGGTGAGGCGGAGGACCCCGAGAAGAACGTGCCCAAGGCCATCCGGACCGTGTTCGTGCGCATCCTGCTCTTCTACGTGGGCGCGATCACCGTGATCGGCTTCCTCATCCCGTACACCAGCCCCAACCTGCTCACCAGCGACGTCGAGGACATCTCCATCTCCCCGTTCACCCTGGTGTTCGAGAACGCCGGCGTGCTGGCGGCCGCCTCGGTGATGAACGCGGTGATCCTCACCGCCATCCTCTCCGCCGGCAACTCCGGGCTCTACGCCTCCACCCGCATGCTCTGGGCCCTGGCCGACGGCGGCAAGGCGCCGCGCTTCCTGGCCAAGGTCAACCGCCGCGGCGTGCCCATGAACGCGCTGCTCGCCACCACCCTGGTGGGCGGGGCGTCATTCCTCACCACCTTCATCGGGGACGGGGACGCCTACGTCTGGCTGGTCAGCGCCTCGGGCCTGGCCGGGTTCATCGTGTGGATGGGCATCGCCTGGAGCCACTACCGGTTCCGCAGGGCCTACACCGCCCAGGGCCACGACCTGGCGGACCTGCCCTACCGGGCGCGGTTCTTCCCGCTGGGCCCCATGATCGCGCTCGCGCTGTGCGCCGTGGTGATCCTGGGGCAGAACTACCAGGCGTTCCTCGGCGAGGTGGACCTGACGGCCGCCCTCACCGCCTACATCGGCCTGCCGCTGTTCCTGGCCCTGTGGTTCGGCCACAAGCTGGTCACCGGCTCCAAGATGGTCCGCTACGAGGACGCGGACCTCACGCGCGTCCGGGACTGACCCGCCTCCCGCCGAGTCCCCCACGCCGCGGCACTCCACCCGCGCGTCGAGTCCCCCACATCGAGTCACTCCATCCGCCGAGTCCCCCATGAGCTCGCAAGTCCCCCCGTCCGATCGGGGGGACTTGCGAGCTCATGGGGGACTCAGCGCATGCAGAGGGGGCTCGGGGCATCCAAAGGGACTCACGCGGGCGCCAGGGTTCGGCGAGTGCGGGGGTCAGGACACCGAGCGGTAGCGGGAGACCACCACGTCCACGAGTTCGGGCGGGACCTCCCCCTCCGGCACGGCCAGGGGCTCGGCGTCCACGTCCGCCCCGGCGGCACGCGAGAGGTCCAGGAAGTAGCCGGGGGCCAGGAGGTAGTTGGCGACGACGACGCGGCCCCCGTCCGCCAGGCCGGCCCGGGCGGACGCCACCGCCTCGGCCACGCGGGGGCGGGCGGCGGCCAGGTAGGACACGGCCACCGGACGCGCCAGCTCCTCGCCCAGCAGCTCCGCCACCGCGGCGCAGTCGGCCACCGCCCGGCGGTCCGAGGAGCCGGCGGTGGCCAGCACCACGGCGTCGGCCTCCCCCAGCGGGGCCCCGGCGGCCGCGCAGGCCTCGTGCACCCGGCGGGCCAGCAGCCGGGCCAGCGCCCGGTCCGGACCCAGGGCGCCGGAGACCCGGTGGAGCTCGTCGGCGGCCACCGCCTCGGCCACGTCCACGTAGACGTGGTAGCCGGCCGAGAGCAGCAGCGGGACCACCACGGCCGGGCGCCCGGCGTACTCCTCGGTGCGGGCGGCCAGGTCCGGGGTCTGCACGTCGACCCATGTGGGGACCACCTCGGTCCCGGGCAGCTCGGCGGCGACGGCGTCCACCAGGCGGGACACGGCCGCGCGCCCGGCCGGGGACCGGGTGCCGTGGGCGCAGGCCAGCAGGACGGGGGCATCGGAGGTGCTCATGCGCCCAGCCTAGAAGCGCCGGGCCGCACGAGCAGGTGCCGTCACAGGGCGTCACACAGCAACCAGGCTGTAACACGGATGCCCCACTCTGGTAGGGGCGCGACCATGGCATGCGTGCTTCCCCGATCCCCGCTCTCCCCCTGGAGGACCCCTTGCTCCTGACCGCCGACCTCGCCGACGTGCCGGTGCTCGTCCTCGGGGACCCGCACGAGGCCCGCCGCGCCCACCGGCGCTACGCCGCGGCCGGCGCCGACGTCCGCGCCGTGGCCGAGCCGGCCCTCCTCTCCGCCGCCGACGTGGCCGGGGCCGCCCTGGCCGTGGTCGTGGGCCCCGCCCCCGGGCGCTGGCGGGACGCGCTGCGCCGGGCCGGGGCCCGCGTGCCGGTGGTGCAGGAGCCGGCGGCCCGCACCGGCGGCCGGGTGAGCCTGGTCGGCGGCGGCCCGGGCGCCGACGACCTGCTCACGGTGCGCGCCGTGAGCGCGCTCCAGGACGCCGACGTGGTCTTCGTGGACCGCCTGGCCCCCGCCGGCGCCGTGGCCGCCGCGGCCCCCGGCGCCGAGATCGTCCCGGTGGGCAAGACCCCGGGCCACCACCCGGTGCCCCAGTCCCGGATCCAGGAGCTCATGGTCGAGCACGCCCTGGCCGGGCGGTCCGTGGTGCGCCTCAAGGGCGGGGACCCCTACGTCTTCGGCCGCGGCGGCGAGGAGCTCGCCGCGTGCGCCGCCCACGGCATCCCGGTGGACGTGGTCCCCGGGATCACCAGCGCGGTCTCCGTGCCCGGGGCCGCCGGGATCCCGGTGACCTTCCGCGAGGTCTCGCGGATGTTCACGGTCGCCTCCGGCCACGTCCCCTTCTCCGAGGCCGAGCTGACCCACTTCGCCGGGCTCGGCGCCGCCGGCGGCACCCTCGTGGTGCTCATGGGCGTGGCCACCCTCCCCCACCTCGTGGCCGGCCTCGTGCGCTCCGGGGCGGACCCGGCCACGCCGCTGGCCGTGGTCGAGCGCGGCTTCACCGACCGGCAGCGCTCCACCGTCAGCACGCTCGCGCACGCGGTCGAGGACACCGCGGCGGCCGGCTGCGGCTCGCCCGCCGTCGTCGTCATCGGGCCCGTGGTCCGCCTGGCGACCGCGGAGCGGGACGCGTTCCTCGCCGAGGTGACCGCCCATGGCTGCTGAGCAGCTGCCCCTGGCCGGGCGCGTGGTGGGCGTCACCGCGCACCGGCGCTCCGAGGACCAGATCGCCGCGCTCGAGCGCCGCGGCGCCCGGGTGATCCACGCCCCGGCGCTGAAGGTCGAGCCGGTCGGCGAGGACGCCGGGCTCGCGGCCGCCTCGCGGGCCATGTTCGACGCCGGTCCGGACCTGGTGCTGCTGACCACCGGCTACGGGCTGCGCCGCTGGCACGACGCCGCCGAGGCGCAGGGTTTCGACGCCGACCTGCTGCTGTGCCTGCGTGAGGCCGCCGTGTACGTGCGCGGGCCCAAGGGCCGCGGGGCGGTGCGCGGGCTGGGCCTGGAGGACGCGGGCATGTCCGCCGACGAGACCACCGAGGGGCTGGTGGACCTCGTGCTCGCCGAGCACGGCGGGGACCTCGCCGGGCGCACGATCGGGCTGCAGCTGCACGGCATCGCCGACGTCGTCCAGCGCCGCCGGCTCACCGACGCCGGCGCCAAGGTGCTGACCGTGACCCCCTACCGCTGGGCCTCCGCCGACGACGCCGGACAGGTGCCGGTGCTGGTGCGCGAGGCCGCCGCCGGTCGGGTGGACGCCGTGACCTTCACCGCCGCCCCGGCCGTGGACGCGCTGTTCAGCACCGCCGAGGAGATCGGGCTGCACGAGGAGCTGCTGGACGCGTTCCGGCGGGGCATGCTCGCCGCGACCGTCGGGCCCGTCACCGCCGCCCCGCTGCTGGAGCTGGGCATCGAGCCGCTCGTGCCAGAGCGGTTCCGGATGGGCGCGATGCTCAAGCAGCTCACGGACGCCCTGTCCGGTGTGACTCGCTGATGCCCGTGCACGGACGTGGGCCCTATTGCCGCTCTTGAGCCGTGCCCGGCTCCTGCCCAGATGTGTCGTCGTCACAAATTCGACTTGGACAGTGGATCGTGGTGGCTATATCGGGGATAGCAACAACCGGTCGTCCTGATCGCATCGCAACGCATCAACAGTAGAGCGTTGTCGGTTTGAGCATGCAAATGCAGCACATGATCTTGTGCCTTGCCAAGGCGATGTCTCGCCTTGGCACCTGCAACACATCGTCACGTTGCTCGCTGCAGAAGGCATGCAGCTCCCACCGTTGAGGGGACAAGCAAGAAATACTTTGTCCCCGCATTTAGTGACATCTGGCGGCACATCGGCCGAGTCCCACGGTCGAGAACGGGCACTCAGCCACATTTGCTACCTCAAACTCATTCGTAGTGATAAACCGCCGTGAATGCGTCGCCATAGTGCTCCTAGGCATGCGTGCGCAAATCCTGCAAGCTCGCAACAAGTTGGTTCATCCGGGGGGAAGGACCAATCGACCTTCGTTGACGGGTCGACAACGGTTCAAAGGGGCTTACCGTGATTTTTCTTATTCGATTCATTATGCCCGCTTGTGTATTTCGCGATATGCGCCTACGTCGGCGTACCTTTTTTGGCGTCCTTGAGCTTAGATTGACGCGTTGGGATCAAGCCCATGCCGCATTGACGCCGTGGCCGACTTCAATGCCGCATCTACTGCATGATCTGACCCTTCGGTCGAGCCACGGCCACGAGGGGTCAGCGTCAGACCAGCTGACTTTTCTAGTCACTGCCTAAGCCAACGAGTGATCTCGCGAACGAATGGCCCTCCGTTTCGTCGTGTCGTCTTCGACACCACGTGAGCTACTGCGGCGCATTCACAGCCCATTCCTCAGTCCCCTCAAACATCCAGTGGCTGCTTGCTGCCCGGCCGAGCACTCTTGCACCCGCCATTTCCACGCCTCATGTCCGAAAGGAGCCGATGATGGAAACCAAGACCAAAGTGGTCGTCCATCCACCACTGCCCGCGCCGACGACCTTCAGGATGTCCCCAACGCGGCCGCGATCGACGGTGGATCTCGAAATCATCGTGCCGGCCTACAACGAGGCGGAGCGGATTTCAACGACGCTGCTCAGGACCACGGAGTACCTAGAACTCCAGCCTTGGAGCTCGCGTGTCGTCGTCGTGGACAACGGAAGCTCCGATGATACCGGGAGCGTAGTCCGGCGCTTGTCCCGGGAGATGCCCGGGCGAGTTCCGATCTCACTTATTGGATGCGGGCGTCCTGGAAAGGGCGCGGCGGTCCGTCGAGGAATTTTGAGCGGTACATCCAGGTTTACCGGGTTCTTCGACGCGGACATGGCTACTCCCGTGGAGACCTTGGGGGTAGCCCTCGAACATCTGGAAATGGGTGCGGCCGCAGTCATCGCGTCGCGGCACTGTCCAGGATCCAGCTTTGTCCGCCACCAGCGCTGGGGGCGGCGGCTCGGCGGCATGGCCTTTCGCGCCCTGACGCGCTCGATGGTCCATGACGTCCATGACACGCAGTGCGGTTTCAAATTCTTCGACCGGCGAGCGATCAACCAGGCGCTGGTGCAGTGCCGAACCACAGGATTTGCCTTCGACGTTGAGCTGCTGCATCGACTCCAGTGCGAGGGCGGACGCATCATCGAAGTGCCCGTTGCATGGACCGACCATCCCTCCTCCACTTTTCGTCCTTTTCGAGACGGTGCCGCCAGCTTCAGCTCCGTTCTGCACATGCATAAGGGGTAAAGATGGACATGAATCTGGAAACACTCAGTGGTCTTTCAGGCAAGCGGATCCTGGTCCTCAATTGGCGTGATACTAAACATTCTCTGGCTGGCGGAGCCGAGAAGTACATGCATGAGATCTCACGTCGGTGGGTGACGGCGGGGGCCAGCGTCACTTGGTTCACGGGCAGAGACAGCGCGCAGGGCCCGGAAGACACAGTGGACGGCGTCAGGATCCTGCGCATGGGTGGAACGTTGGGCGTCTACCCCCTGGCAGTTCTGAAGCTGATGAACTCGCGAGGTGACTTCGATGCCATCGTCGACTGCCAGAACGGCATCCCCTTCTTCTCCCCGCTGGTGGCAAACCGGAATGTCCCGGTTATCCAGGTTGTCCACCATGTCCATCAGGAGCAGTTCAGCACCCGTTTCTCGGCTCCCATGGCAACTTTCGGCAAGTTCTTGGAAGGCACAGCTTCACGCTGGGTGTACGGCAAGCGACCAATTGCTGCGGTATCGCCCTCCACCCGGCGAGAGCTTCGCCACCAACTGGGCTTCCCAGGTCCGATTTTCGTGGTCCCGAACGGCACTGTCGAAGTCCCTGCCACCATCGGGCCTCGAGACCCGGAGCCGACCATCACCGTCGTGACCCGACTGGTACCGCACAAGCGGATCGACCTGCTGCTGGGACAGCTCTCCCTCGTCGTCCAGGCGATACCGCGCCTGCGGGTGAACATCGTTGGCGACGGTCCCGAGCGGGGACGGCTGCAGCAGATCGCGTCAGATCTGGGTCTTTATTCGACCGTCAAGTTCCACGGGTTCCAACCCAACGCGGTACGTGACCAGCTTCTCAGCGGGTCTTGGTTGACCGCAGTCACTTCCGCTGCCGAGGGTTGGGGTCTCTCCGTGATCGAGACTGCAGCCTGGGGAGTGCCGTGTCTGGCCCTGCGGGTTCCGGGAATTCGCGATTCGGTCGTGGACGGCGTCACGGGATGGCTGGTGGACCGTCCCGCGGACTACGGCGAGGCTCTGATCGACAAGCTCCAAGCCCTGTCTGACGCAGGATATGCCCGGGAGTTCGCCACGGCTTGCCAGGATTGGGCCCGGTGTTTTACTTGGGAACGTAGTGCCGCGCTGCTGGCCGGAGTGCTCCAGGAGGCAGCACTCCGGCAGAACCGGTCCCTGGCGGAGAGTCGTGGCAGTCGTACCGATCTGTCGACCATGGCCACGTTCGTGTTGCCGCCGGGAGTGGATCTGCGCACACATCTGCGGCCTACGGACGAGGCGGTGCACGACGGTGACCGGGTAATTGTCCTGTTCAACGGCTGCGATGAATTCGACACAGCACAGGTACTGGGAACCATGGGAGTCGTCGACGCCGAACTTCGTCCGGTCGAGACCAGCGATCTCCTTGCTGGCCCCATTGGGAGTCCGTCGCGCGGACCGTCAACCGGACAAGGAGTGACAAGGGTTCGATGACGTCACCGACTCTGTTAGGAGATAAGGCCGCCACTGCACTCAGTACGCGGCCTGTGCGCAAAGGAAATGGTGGCTCTGCCGACGTCGCGGTGATCTCGGAGAACAATGGATTGCTCTCCGTCTCAGCGGGCGCTGTCGGGGTGCTGAGCTACGCGTGCACGCTCCTGATGGCCAATAACCTAGAGTCCGCCCAGTTCAGCGATTTCGCTGCAGCACAGATGTTGCTGGGCATAGTGGGCACCATCGCATCGGCGCTCGTTCCGCTGCCGCTTTCCCACGCTGTGGCGGCGTACTCAGCAGGCTCCACTGGCCGACGTGAGGGAATTGCGTTCGCGTTGCTCGTCTCATTGCTGGTCGGAGCGGTGGCCGCTGTCGCAACAGGAGCCCTGACCGCGGCCTTTGCACCGGCCCCCACGGCCCTCGCCGTAGCACTCTCCTCTCTGATGCTGTTCCTGATGGCCGCCCCACAAGGCTGGCTTCAGGGAGAACTGCGGTTCAAAAGGTACGCCCTTGTATCCTTGGCTGAAATTATGGTGCGTCTGGCCTTCAGCGTGCTCGTGCTTACTCTTGCCTGGGGTGCCACGGGAGGCGTACTGGGATTCGCCCTCGGATCCTTGGCTCTGCTGGCCGTGCCCATGTCCTTCTACCGAGACGTCCGCCCTCGTCTGCTTGTACTAAGGCAACGGTGGCGCTGGTCGGAGACAGGAGACATCGCGCTGGTTCTGTGCGTCGTCTCCATACTCATCGGTCTCGACGTGGTCGTCATTCCGTTTCTCGACGACGGCTCGGACACTGCTGCTGGTTTTCAGGCGCTTGCCACCATTGCCAAGGGGCCGGTGTACGTAGCAGCCGGTACGGCTCTGGTAGCTTTCCCGTTGTTGCGGAGTGCGCACGTGGACAAGAGCCAGATCATCGCCCATGCGATCCGTTCATTCGCAGGGCTCGCCCTCCCGGCGGCGATCGTGATCGCTACTGTTCCACATTCCTTGATGGCCATGGTCCTTCCGCAGAGGTACTACTCCGCCCTGGATATGCTGCCCTGGCTGGCAGGCGCCGGACTCGGATACGCCACGATGACCGTGCTGGCCACCCTTCTTCTCGCCCTGCGTAGCTATCGGCGGTGCCAGCTGGGTCTTTTGCTGGCCGGGGCGCTCATCGCGGGCGGCATCACTGTGGGCTGGCAGACAGGGGGTGTCAGAGGGTTGGCTGTCGGATCTGCCGTTGGCTCGTTGATTGCCGCTGCCGCGCTGGCGGTAATCGCTCGGCCGAAACTACCTGTGGGCATAGTCCGGATGACGAGTGGAACTATCGCTGCATTCATGGTTGTCGCCGGCGTCCTGGCGCCGGCCGCTGCTGCCCCGCCCCTCTGGCTCGCAGCCACTATCGCGGCTGGTTTTCTAGTACTTGGCTTACAACGGAGCGAAGAACGCATTCTGCCGCGGGCCGTAGGAGTTGTACGAGGGCATTGGCCGAATATAAAAACAGGGTTCCGGTCTCGAATCATCACCGCGCTTTCCAGCTTGACAGCCGTGACAGTGGCCGCCTTCGGTGTCCGATCGATCGGCCTGACCCGTGCCTTTGAGCTCTGGGTGGACGAGATGCTCTACGCAGAGTTGGGTCGCGCTGTTAGTTTCGGCGAGCTGCCGAACCTGCCGGATGGACCGTTCTTTCTTCATCCACCGGGATTTTTCCTCATTGAAGGACTGGTAATCAACGCACTGGGACTGTCCGGGAACAGCTTTGATCTGGTGTACGACCTGCGGTGGCTCAACGCGGTCGTCGGAGCGCTCTCCGTGGGCCTCGCCTACCTGCTGATCCGCCGACTGACCAACACTCCAGTTGCAGTGATTACCGCCGTGGTGCTCGCCTTCGAACCGTTCCTGCTGCGCAACAACAGCCGCGTCTTCATCGAGACCCTCGGAACAGCTGTAGTCCTGGTCGGCCTTCTCATCATCGTGCATGTGCTGACGCGCCGAGCCGCTCAGCCGGCACTGGGCACCATGGCGTTAGGCGGCTTCCTGCTGGGGTACGGCGTCCTGACAAAAGACATCTTCGTACTCATGGCCATAGCCCCCGTCGTGTTGGCGGTCATTTGGCGACGAACGCTGTCGCCGCACCGGGCCGCGGCCATCCTGCTGGGGTCGGCAGTGCCGTACGGGGTTTATCTGGTCGTACTGAGCTTGACGGGCATGTTCCCCGACTGGCTGTGGGCGAAGACCAACGGGGTCCGACGTTTCCTAGGCTTCGATCAAGTCACTGGCTTTAACGCAGAGGGCTCTCCCAGCCTGGTCAGCCGCCTGGTCGACCAAGCCGGAAGCTTCGGCACAAGCTACGTTTTGCTCGGGCTAGGTCCGCCGGCCGCACTGTACGTCTGCTTCAGCCGATGTCCGGAACGGAGACTCATCGGGCTGCTGGGGTTGGTGTTGGGATTCTTCGGCCTGTACAGCGCGGCCTTCGGCACCTTCGAGGAGCAGTACGGCTACCCGGTGATGGTCGCCGGCATACTCAGCCTCGCTGTCGGCGCGACGGAGATGTACGAACGCCGAGGCCGCCTCCTCAAGCCGCTAGCCGGTGCCGGAATCGTCTTTGCGCTGCTGACAGTCACTCTGGGAGTACGGGCGGAAACCACCACGGACAACGGCTACGCACAATTCAGGGCATGGATGGAAGACCATCTCCCTGCCGGTGCGAGGGTCAGTGTCACAAACAGCACCGGGGAGTTCGCGTTCGGGGATGACCCGCGTTTCGGAGTTTGGCCGGATGCGCAGCTGATGGAGCAGAACGGCGTCGACTACATCCTTACGCAGACGACACCGACCATGCAGGGCTATGGCTATGCGCAACCAGAGATGCTTGATTGGCTGACGGAAACCGCCACCGAGGTGGTCAGCTTCGATGGACCCACCAACGGTGCCACCACTCTGTGGCGGGTCCAGGAACTCGAGTTGAACAGAGCGGCTGATTTGGGCATCGGACTTCCGTCAGCGAACTATGAGACGGAGAGATGAGCGGGTGGCCCAAGTACGACATGCGTCGAACAACAGACGGATCGGTCGAGCAGTTGCTGTCCTGACCGCCACAGTGTTGCTGCTGAGTGGTTGCGCCCAGGACAAGGCCGATCCCTCGGGATCCGGCATGAAATTTGGAGTCCTCGGCTCAACCTGTGCCCCCGCTCGAGTCGGAGAACTGCGGGGGGCCGGAGTGCAACTGGCCCAGATGGACGTCCGGTGGGATCGGTTGGAGCCCGTTCTCGGCAACGTTGATCGCGAGTACGCCGATGAACTGGCCATGGCCGTCGACTCGTGCCGAACAGCTGGGATCGAGGTCATCCTTGGGCTCGGGCTGCAGTACGCACCGGACTGGGTAAGTGAACTGCCGGACGGCAAGTACCTGGATCAGCACGGCAACGCCCATCCTGGACGTGTCCCCAATGTCGTGTTCAGTCGAGACGTCCGCTGGGCCTTCGAACAACATGCTGCCAACGTCTTGGAGCTGCTGCCGGACGGATCCGTTCATGCCATCAGGATTGGAACCAATGAGGCCGGCGAACTCGGCTATCCCGGCGGTGGCCATGTCGGCAGTTCCTCCGATACTGGTTTCTGGGCTTTCAACGATGCGGCAAAGACTGGCAACGGCCTGCCCCCCAGCGTTGAGAAAGCTCCGCTTCCGGGCTGGGCACCAGGAGACCGGGTGTGGCGCGACCAGGCCGTGGCACAGGACCAGGTCGCCACGTGGTTCGAGTGGTACTCGAAGTCGGTCGCCGATACCGTGATCTGGCAGGCAAAGATGCTTCGAGAACTTGGCTTTGCAGGCGATTTTCATGTCCCACTCGCCGGCCGGGGTGTTTTGCCCATTGATCTCCGCCGTGCCATTGCCTCCGACTTGGACGGCACCGGTGATCGGGACGGAAGTCTCGAACGCGGGCTGTACTACCCGGATCAGCTACCCGCGCTGGCGGACGGAATCGGCACGGACAGCCTCGCAGTGGGAGTAACTGGCTTGGACGATGCGACCGCTGTGCAGGCCCGGGCCCAGCGGCCTGCCACGGACACATGCAGCCCGATGGACCAACAGGTCGACCTGGTCTCCCAACCAAACGTAGAGAACTGGTCCGCTTCCCGCTGGACCATCGCCAATGCCCGGAAAGTCGGTGTGCAGGTGATCGGGGAGAACCCAGGCTCACCCCGAGCTCCCGGCACCGGCGGAGATCCGGAGTCGGACAACCTTCGGGACCAGCTGGAGCACGCCCCTCGTTACGCCAATGAGTGCGGCCTTTCGACGTTCCTCTGGGCATTCGAGGACGACTTGTTCGGAGATCCCCGGCAGATGAGCCTGATCGAGTACAGGGAGACCATATCGGCCTATGGATGACTTGCACTCCAACGAGTCGGTTGTTTGAGCACACGTTTCGCATTCATCAGAGGAGAGCATTATGTCGAAGTTAACCGGTAGCCGGACGACTGAAGTCCAAACTGCGCGGTCTGGCACAACGACAGGCGCGTCGTCCGCACCGTTGCGGGTGCTTCATCTGGGTTTTGAGGATCCTCACATGCCCGGCGCTGGCGGCGGCTCGGTACGGACTCACGAGATTAACAAACGTCTAGTGGCGGAGGGCCATCACGTCACAGTCCTTACGACGGACTATCCGGGCGCAACCGCACGATGTCAGGACGGCGTGCAGTACATACCGCTGGGGTTCGGCCATGGCCGCACAAAGCTGTCACGGTTACTAGGCTACGTGCTTCGATTGCCCTGGGAAGTAGTGCGCCGCCGCGACACGTGCGACCTGGTCGTCGAGGACTTCTTCGCACCATTTTCCACCATGGCCGCCCCTTTGTGGTCACGGAAGCCGACCATCGCCGTGGTTCAGTGGCTGCACGCCAAGGACAAGTCACGTCAGTACAGGTTGCCGTTTTTTCTCGTGGAGCGCGCGGGTGTGCTGACCCACAGCAGGATGGTGGCGGTCTCAAACGGAACGGCGGAAGCGCTCCGCGCTCTCAACCAACGAGCTCACATCGATGTCATTGGCAATGGCCTGGATCGTCGCGCAATGGAGGTCGTGCCGCGCTTGGGACGCGACGTGGTTTACATCGGGCGGCTCGAGGTGCTGTGCAAAGGGCTTGACCTTCTGCTCGAAGCCTGGGAGACAGCCCACCGCGACGTGGACGGCCAATTGGTCATTGTTGGGTCAGGTCCTGACGAGGAGCTAGTTCGAAGAATTGCTAGGAACAGAGGGCTGGACGACCGTATTCGCTTCACCGGCTGGATCGACGGCACCGAAAAGTTCCGGCTCCTCGGCAACGCACGGCTGGTGGTCGTTCCTTCACGTCACGAGACCTTCGGCCTCGTAGCCATCGAAGCCCTGGCGACCGGCACACCGATTGTCGCCTTCGACATCCCCTGCTTGCGGGAGGTGGTTCCGGCAAGCTGCGGCTGGCTCGTCGAGCCTTTCCATGCCGAGACCCTGGCGAAGGAGATTGTGTTGCGCTACAACGCGCCGAAGGAGCTCGAGAAGGCCGGACGGAGGGGACGCCAGTTCGCGGTCCGCTTCGATTGGGACGCCTTGGCGCTCCAGCAAGTTGCCGCTTACCGGGCGGCAGTGCCCTTGTCCGGCCCAGCGAAATAAATGTTGTCATCGCGACTGAGAAAGAAGACCGCCCATGGCAGTTCCTGCACGTCTGGAAAATTCTTTTAACACGAACAGCCCCTGGCTTTTCTTGTCACCGCACTTGGACGACGCCGTACTGTCCTGCGCGTCGTTGATGGAATCATCGGCAGCCCGTCGTGACATCACCGTCGCCACTGTCTTCACAGAAGCTCAGCCTCCACCCCACACCCGGGCTGCCCGCAATTTCTTGCACCAGTGCGCGCGGCGTGACGCGGTGTCCCTGTTCGAGGACCGCAAGTGTGAAGATGAAACGGCCCTCTCTGGACTAGGAGCACGACACCTGCACTTCGGGGCCACCGACGCCCTGTTCCGGCAACGGCATAAGGTCAAGGCCGCACTTGGTCCCGTGGCTCGGATGCTGCCGGAACTCGTACATCTCTATCCCACATATCGCTTCGACATCGCGCTTGGACGGGTTTCCCGGAACGACCGCCCGCTGGTCGCGCAGCTACGGCATAGGGTGTCGGACCTGCTGGTGCAGTCCGAGGCCGAGCTGCTGTTCTGCCCACTGGGAGTGGGGCGGCATGTGGACCACCTGATCACCCGCGCCGTGGGGACCGCGTTCCCCGGGCGCGTTGTGTATTACTCGGAATTTCCCTACAACCAGACCAGCTCTCCTGATGGCAGATTCCTGCGGAAGCACCGTTTGACCGCTTGGACCTGGGCGACAGAACCGGCCCGAAAGGAGAAACATATCTACCAGTACGGTTCCCAGGCTCCGGCTCTTTTTCCGAACGGCAGCATCCCTGTCGTCCCGGAGACCTACTTTTCAGCAGAATGACGACGGGCGATCAAGGCCGGTGACGGTCAGTGTTGCCTTCAACTCTGTTCCCCTTTCCGGCATCGACTTTGAACTTGCCGCTGCGACAACGGACGTTGTCAGTTACGGTGATACCTGAGAGCCGACCGAAAAAATCAACGGACCGACCAGGAATGTCAACGAACGTATTATCGCGCACCACTATTCTGTCGACCGGCCCGTGGCCCTCGTAGTAGCCTGTGTGGACGCCGACCGGTGATTCCCAAAACCAGTTACCGACCACAGTTATGTCGTGAATGCCGTCGTCTCCGACAGCGAACTGCATACCGGCCCCGTGCCGGCCTCCACGAACCGTGTTGTGCATAAAGACCACGTCGTGGACAGCGCCGCCCATGGCGTGTGCGACCAATCCGTCATCCCCGTCCGCAACGGCACCCTGGTCGACATGGTTGCCCACGACCATCCCCTCATGTGAGTCCAAGACATGAATGCCGTCAAGCTGGTCGTACAGCCCGCTTGTGGCGACTGTCGTGGCGTTGCGCCGAATACTGAAACGATTGCTGGCGACAACAGCGATCGAATATGTAAACGGATTCCTGGTGAGGATGCCTTCAACCCGGACGTTCGTCGAGTAACGCACGTCAATCAAATACTCGTACATACGGCCAGCGGAATCATTGGCTTTCAGGAGGTCGCCGCTGTGATCCCCTGTCAGATCTTTAATGGTGACGTTGTCGGCACCGTCGGTCGTCACGAGCGGATGTCCGCCATGTGGTCCCGGGAAGTCGAGGAATTGGGGACTCGCCTTCAGCACAGTAGAAGGACCACTTCCTCTCAGTTCGACGTTGTCCTTCAGGATGAGGGGACGAGCCAGGTTCAGCCGACCCGCGGGGAGTTGGACAATAGCTCCCCCCGACTTGCCTGCGACGTCGATTGCCCGCTGAATGACTCTTGAACTGTCTGCGTCAGGCTCTGCGGCTGAAGGTATGGCTATGACCGATGTTGCGGAACTGCCTGACGCCAACCTACAGGCCACCACGTGCTCCCTTCCCAGTGCGGACATGACCGCCGACCCTCGATCTCGACAGCACTGCAGTCGAGGCGCTCCTCCGGGGCCGATCTATGGCGGGGCCCGCGATCGGTAGGGCACCACCGTACATAAACGGGTCGTCCCGAATCGTCAGCCGGCCGACATTGCGGCCTCGGTGAAGCTCCATTGCCTGATCACCGGATGCGCCAAAAGGCCGGGACGACAGGTACTTACCACCCAGCAGTCGATGCAAACGAGAGGTTTTCGATGCCTGCACCCCCTGCACGCCATCTAAAAACAGACATTGCCCGTGCCCTCCCTCTTCTATGGGTGGTAACAGTGTTCGGCCTTGCGTTGATTCTTGTGAGCCCAAAAAATTTTGGCCTGTGGGACATGTACCCCGTAGTTCAGGTGGATGCGCTTCCGGCGGCGTGGATCGTGGGGCTGGGCCTGTGTTCCGTGGCGACCGGATTCGGCTTTCGCCGTATGTCCGCGGACTCGGGCCCGCGCCGGACGGCGATGTACTCGGTGTTCGTCCTGCTCATGTGCGTCGTCTTACTCGAAGTGACCTTGTTTGCTCGTGCCGGGGGATTCTTGAGGGCGGGCATGGCGAACGTGGCGTCCGACCGCGTTGATCTGACGGTGCTGTCCTTCAACGCCCGGGGAACTGGGGCGCCGGACATCGTCGAAGCCGTCGCGCATGCGGAGGCGGATGTAATGCTGCTGGTCGAGGTTAAAGAACAGGTCGCAACTGAGGTCGTCGAGCGGTTGCGATTCCGGGGTTCAAGAAACCAGGTGTTCACCGGTACGGGGAGTGCGCTGGGTGGCGCGCACGAAGTGGCTGTCATCATCCCCGACCGGTTCGGCAGGTACCACGAAACGGTCAGTCCCGCCCTTGCTTTCGGGTCGCTCACAGTCGCGCCTGGAGAGCCCGCGAGCGCCGAGTCGAATTTCGCGGTGAGGACGAGACCTGTGCTCAGCGCGGTGCACTCCATCTCTCCCCTTCCTGGGAAAACGTCTTCGACAGCGTGGAAGCACCAGCTGAGGACGGCTGTCGGCCTTTGTCGCCATGACTCAGCGATAATCGGTGGCGACTTCAACGCGTCCTCGGCACAGATTTCACACGTTATAGGCCATGACTGCCTTGAGGCCAGCAGTCACCTCGGCAGAGGTGGTGTTGGCACTTGGCCCACTGCGATGCCAGCGCCCTTCGGCGCAAGCATTGATCATCAACTCGCAAACAGGAACTCCTGGGAACCAGTCGGAATTCGATTCATGGAAATCGGCTCATCGGATCACCGCGGGATTGCCGTCTCGTATCGACATGTCAGGGCCTGAACCGCTTCCTGCGGCATGGTCCGGCCTGCACTGCGATAGCGGGGCAGATGAACCGGGTAACAACCAAGCAATTACCGGACACAGTTCTATGATGCGGAGGGGTGCCCGTGGGCCTCGCGATCACCGGTTGCGGATACCTCGGAGGTCGTTGGTTGCCCCTGGATAGTGTGGAGTCAGGCCATCCACACGGCCATGCCGGGCAGAAGGGGTGGCCAACATCTGTGCGGCACTTTTCCTATAGCCGCCCCTCGTCACGGCCGACATGCCACGTATATGTTCGGCCCAGCCCCGGCATCGTTCCAAGGAACTAACGGCTCGGAGAGCATGGGCCCGCTGTAGAGCACCTTGGCTGTCCAGCGGTAGACAGTCCGGCGGCATCCACCTGCGTTTCAAAAATATGCCTCGCCTATGGACCACGAGTCATGGTAAGAGGCGGCCCATTCACCGATCAGTACTGCTGCTCGTAAGAATTCCCCCACACATCGACTTAGGTGACCACCCTGCCGACCGTGCGGTGTCGCAGGACTGTGGGGTGAACCAAATCTACTCGCTGCACGTGTAGCGTCTGGCGCCCCCGAACGGGCGCATTCCCGAGCAAGCCATGTGGATTGGAAGAGCAAATAAGTTTCTGCGCTTACTCGGAAGGCTCGACTCCTGGGAACAATGCGTCGGCGGAGGCCCGCCAATAACCACTCGCCCTGCTCGGCCGCCGCGACCGACGGCTCCTGGGTCAACTATCGTTTCTACTTTGCAATCGACCTCGCGGCCAAATTTGTCGCCGACGCTCATACCAAGCGAGCGACCTCTCCGAGGATTGGACGGTGGCGGGGGCGCGCCGGCACGGGGGAAAGGGGTGCACCGACGCGCCCCTGCGACCGTTCAGCCACTCGGGGCCACGGGCGTCGCCGGTGGTGAGACGGCTCGACCGTGCGCCGATTCTATTTGGATGCATCGGATAGCGAACGTTTTCTTGAGGTAATTGCCGGGTCCACGTCGACCGGCACGGGCGCCGGCGGGGCGCCCGGTAGGCTGGGCGCGACCCGCCCGACCGTCGAAAGGCCGCCCGTGACCACCCCCCAGCTCGCCTCCTACATCGACCACACGCTGCTGAAGCCGGAGGCGTCGCGGGAGCAGATCGCCACCCTGTGCGCGGAGGCCAAGCAGTACGGCTTCGCCTCGGTGTGCACCAACCCCCTGTGGGCCGGATTCGTGCGCGAGCAGCTGGCCGGCAGCGACGTGCTGACCTGCGTGGTCGTCGGCTTCCCACTGGGGGCCTCGGCCACGGAGGTCAAGGCCTTCGAGACCGCCACCGCCGTGGCCGCCGGCGCGCAGGAGATCGACATGGTGATCGACATCGCCGCCGCCCGCGCCGGCGAGCGGGAGACCCTGGAGCAGGACATCGCCGCGGTCGCCGAGGCCGCCCACGCGGGCGGGGCGGCGCTGAAGGTGATCATCGAGACCTGCCTGCTGACCGACGAGCAGAAGGTCCTCGCCTGTCAGGCCGCCGTGGCCGCCGGTGCGGACTTCGTGAAGACCTCCACCGGCTTCTCGACCGCGGGCGCCACCGTGGCGGACGTCCGGCTGATGCGCGAGACCGTCGGCCCGGACATCGGCGTCAAGGCCTCCGGCGGCATCCGCACCCGCGAGGACGCCCTCGCGATGATCGAGGCCAGCGCCTCCCGGATCGGCGCCAGCAGCGGTCCCGCACTCGTCGGCTGAGCCGTCCCGCGCCACGGCCGCACACGCGGGCCAGGAGCCCCGGAACGCCGGCTGCTCGCTCGCGGGGTCGCGGCAGGGAGCCTGCCGGTCAGGCGGCTGCCGCTCGTGGCCAGGACCGGGACCGTGCCGGTCACGGGGCTTCGGCTCGCGCGCGCCGCGGCCGGCCGGATCCGCGGTGCACCGCGAGCACGGTGATGTCGATGGGGTGGCCCTCGGTCACGGCCCACGCCGTGGCGAGGTCCACCGCCTCGTCGGCCCCGATCCCGCCCGGATAGCGCTGGGCGACGCCGCCCAGTCCGCGGGCCAGCGCGGCGTCCGGATCCGCGTGCAGATCGAGGAACCCGTCGGTGAGCACCAGCAGGGTGTCACCGCGAGCCAACCGGGCGGTCCGCACGTCCCACCCGGTCCCATACGCCGCCGACAGGCCCAGCGCCGGCCCTGACCCGGCCAGTCGGCGCGCGCCGGCGGGACCGAGCACGATGGCCGCGCCGTACCCGGCCAGCACGTAGGCCAGGTCGCCGGTTGCCGGGTCGAGTGTGGCCGCGAAAGCCGTCACGAACGTGCCGGCGAGATCCCCGGAGGCCACCGCGGACCGCCCCACCGGCCGGCGGCGAACTCGTACGGAATCCGTGGCCCGCAGCAGCGTGCGCAGCACGGCCTCGATGGGCGCGGCCGCCCCGTCCGCGCCGGGACCGGCCGCACCGGAGAGCCCCGCACCGGGGACGCCCGCACCGGCGACGTCCCCGCCGGAGGCGTCGCCCCCGAGGACGTCGGCGACCTGCAGCTGCACCCGGCCCCCTTCGTGGCTCCAGTCGAAGTAGCTGCCGGCGGCGCGCCGAGCGGGTGTGCACCGGCCGGCGAGCTCGTAGCCGGGTACGTCGAAGTCCGCTGGTGACAGCAGCGCCCGCTGTGCGGCCCCGGCCACCGCGAGCTCGCCGGTGACCGCCAGCTCCTGCTCGACGAGCCTGCCGAGCTGCGCCAGGACCTGCTGGTGCTCCGCGGTGAACGTCCGGGGCACGGTGTCCATGACGCACAGGGAGCCGACCCGCTCCCCCGTGGGCGCGTGCAGGGGTTGCCCTGCGTAGAACCGCACGCCCCGGGACACCACCGTCGTGTCGGCGACCCGCGCCTCGTGCGCGGTGTCCTCCAGGACGAGGGCGCCGCGCTGCTGGACCGTGTAGTGGCAGGGCGAGTACCGGCGGGGCACCGAGTCACCGGGGTCGAGGCCGGCGGCGGCCTTGATCCACTGGCGGTCCGCGTCGATGAGGGCGATGGCGGCCATCGGCACCTGGAAGATCAGGCGCGCCAGGGCCACGATCCGGTCGAAGCGCTCCTCGGCGGGGGTCGCCAGCACGTCCAGCGCGTGCAGGGACGCCAGCCGGGCGAGTTCGGCGTCGCCCTGGCGCAGCGGACCGCCGGTCGGCTCCTCCACCCGGGGCGCCCGGGGACGCTCCGTCATCGGGCGGCCCCGTGGCCGCCCGGCGGGGCGGTCGGCGCGGCAGGGCGTTCCCTGACCATCGAACCGGACATGTTGACACCTCCATGAGTTAGTGCAAGCGTAGATCGAAAGCAGTCTGATGATCCAGTCGACGGAAGGACGTCCCATGGCCGACCAGTACACGATGCAGGATCCGACCACTCAGTACCCGGGCCCGGACGAGAGCTTCGAGCAGCAGCAGGAGGGTCCGGGTCTGCAGCAGGAGATGGCGCCGAAGCCGGACTCCGGGGAGTCCAGCTACCGCGGCTCCGGGCGGCTGGAGGGCCGCAGGGCGGTGGTGACCGGGGCGGACTCCGGGATCGGCCGGGCCACCGCGATCGCCTACGCCCGGGAGGGCGCCGACGTGGTGCTGTCCTACCTGCCCGCCGAGGAGGCCGACGCCCGGGAGGTCGTGGAGCTCATCGAGCAGGCCGGGCGCCGGGCGGTGGCCGTGCCGGGGGACGTGACCGACAAGGCCTACTGCGAGCAGCTGATCGCCACCGCCGTGGCCGAGCTGGGCGGGATCGACATCCTGGCCAACATCGCCGGCAAGCAGCAGCACTGCCCGGACATCCTTCAGCTGTCCGACGAGCAGTTCGACGAGACCTACAAGACCAACGTGTACGCGATGTTCTGGCTGTGCAAGGCCGCGGTCCCGCACCTGCCCCCGGGCTCGGCGATCATCAACACCTCCTCGATCCAGGGCTACCAGCCGGCCCCGATCCTGCTGGACTACGCCTCCACGAAGTACGCGATCAACGGCTTCAGCAAGTCCCTGGCCGCCCAGCTGGCGCCCAAGGGCATCCGGGTCAACGTGGTCGCCCCGGGCCCGGTGTGGACCCCGCTGCAGGTCGTGGGCGGCCAGCCGCCGGAGAACCTGCCCGAGTTCGGCGCCTCCGAGGCCCCGATGGGCCGTCCCGGGCAGCCGGCCGAGATGGCCCCGGCCTACGTGTTCCTGGCCTCCCAGGAGTCCAGCTACGTCAGCGGCGAGACCCTGGCCGCGACCGGCGGGATGCCCACCCCCTGATCCGCCCGGGCCGGGCGGCGCGCGGACGGACCCGTCCACCGCGTGCCACCCGCCCGCCCCCTTGTGCTGACCGGCCCGCGCCCGGGGACCGACCCCCGTGCCGTGCGGCCCCACCGTTCCACGACCCTCTGAGGAGACCTGCCCATGGCTCTGTCCTATCCCACCCAGCCCGGTGACATCGACCACCTGATCGCCGACGACCACGCGATCGTCGAGCGCCAGTTCCAGCACCTCGAGGCCGGCCGCGGCGACCGCCGCACCCTCGTGGACCAGATCAGCTTCGAGCTGTCCCTGCACGCCTTCGCCGAGGAGACGGTCATGTACCCGATCTGGCGCGAGCTCGGCATGGACGAGTTCGACGACGACGCCCGCGAGGAGCACGGCGACATCAAGGAGCTGCTGGTCACCCTGGGGAAGACCGAGCCCGGGGAGGCGGAGTTCGAGGCCGCCCTGTCCGAGCTGATCTCCGTGACCCGCCACCACGTGGAGGACGAGGAGCAGGAGGAGCTGCCCGCCTTCCGCGCCAAGGTCGGCGCGGACCGGATGGGCGAGCTGGGCCAGAAGTTCCTGGCCGCCAAGCGCCAGGCACCGCCGGCGCCCCACCCCCACGCCCCGGACGAGGGCCGGATCGAGAAGCTGGTGGGAGCGGCGGCCAAGCCGGTCGACGCCGCCAAGGCCGCGGTGTCCGGGAAGAAGAAGCGCCTGGCCACGGACGCGTCCGGCCTGCTGGACCCTCAGGCCCAGGCGATCGTCGACGCCCACTCCTCCCTCGGCCCTCAGCCCTTCGAGATCCTCGAGCCCGGCCAGGCGCGCAAGCAGCCCGGCCCGGACGACGCGGTCAAGAAGGTCATGGAGGAGAAGGGGCTGGAGGGACCCGAGCCCGTCGGCTCGGTCACCGACCTGAAGATCCCCGACGCGGCCGGCGGCGAGCAGACCCTGCGCGTCTACACCCCGGCCGAGCCCGGCGAGGGCCCGCTGCCGATCATCATGTGGATCCACGGCGGCGGCTGGGTGCTCTTCGACATCGACACCTACGACGCCTCCTGCCGAGGACTGACCAACAAGACCGGCGCGATCGTCGTCTCCCCCGACTACCGCCGCGCCCCCGAGGCCGTGTTCCCCGCCTCCCACGACGACGTGCTCGCCGCCTGGCGCTGGACCGCGGCCAACGCCGCCCAGATGGGCGGGGACCCGTCCCGGATGGCGATCGGCGGGGAGTCGGTCGGCGGGAACATGGCCCCGGCCACCTGCCTCCAGCTCGCCGAGGCGGGGGAGCCGCTGCCGGCCGCCCAGGTGTGCGTCTACCCGCTGACCACCCCCGAGCAGTTCGGGGAGTCCATGGAGGACGCCGCCGACGGCCGCCCGCTCAACCGCGCCCTGCTGTCCTGGATGGCGATGCACGCCTTCGAAGGGGTCCCCGAGGCCGCACAGGACCCCCGGATCGACCTGCTGAACTGGCCCCGGGAGACCCTCGCGCTGATGCCTCCCACGCTCGTGATCACCGACGAGCGCGACGTCCTGCGCAGCCAGGGCCAGCAGTTCGCGGCGAACCTCGAGGCCGCCGGAGTGCCCACCACGCTCAGCCACTACGAGGGCGTGATGCACGAGTTCTTCGGCGCCTCCGCGGTCCTGGACAAGGCCGAGGCCGCGCAGCAGGAGGCCGCCGCGCACCTCACCGCGGCCCTGCGCACCGCGGGCTGAGGCCGCCCGTTCCGACGGCACCGCCGCGCACCGCCCCGGCCCGCCCCGAACCACCGTGTTCCGGGCGGGCCGGGTCGCGCCCGGTGGCGGGACCCGCCGGCCGGCGAGGACGGACTAGACTGACCGCGAACGCTTCCGCGGCCCTCGCGACTCGGCCGCCCCGCACCACGAGAAGGGGAACCACCATGGCCGACCGGGCCCACTCGTCCACCAGCACCTCCACGGATGCCCCGACCGGAGGGCGCAGCAGCGGGAGCGTGACGCGCTCGCACTCGGGCCAGGGCCGGACCCTGAACAACCTGCTGTTCTTCGCGGCCTGCATGATCATCATGCTGGGCAGCTTCTGGGCCTTCGCCAGCTACCCCAACAGCCCGCTCATCTGGTTCGTCGGCCTGGGCCTCTACGCCCTGGCCCTGCTCATCCCGGTGGGCATCCTGCAGAACAGCACCGGCAAGAAGGCCCTCGGCGGGCGCACCCTGCTCATGGACGTCCCCCCGACCACCGAGGTCCCCGGCGAGGAACCCACCGCGCAGCGCTTCGACGACGGCCCCCGGAACATCGACGCCCGGGACGCCCAGGTCCGCGCCGAGCACAAGGACGACACCTTCGGCCGGGCCACCCAGTAGCCCCTGCAGGACCCGCCGACCGGCGACCCTGCGACGACGGACGGCCCCCTCCCGCACCGGGAGGGGGCCGTCCGTCGTCGTGCGCCGGTGCAAGGCCGTCCGTCGCACGGAACGGGTGCGCGGGGTGTCGGGGCGACGCACTAGACTTGATGCTGACGCCTCCGCGGCCCTTCGGAACTCGGCCGCGCCTCCACCGCCTGAAGGGGAACATCCATGGCCAACCGAGCCGCTTCGTCCACCAGCACCTCCACGGACGCCTCGACCGGCCGCACCACCGTGCGCTCGCACTCGGGCCAGGGCCGGACCCTGAACAACCTGCTGTTCTTCGCGGCCTGCATGATCATCATGCTGGGCAGCTTCTGGGCCTTCGCCAGCTACCCCAACAGCCCGCTCATCTGGTTCGTCGGCCTCGGCCTCTACGCCCTGGCCCTGCTCATCCCGGTGGGCATCCTGCAGAACAGCACCGGCAAGAAGGCCCTCGGCGGGCGCACCCTCCTCATGGACGTCCCCCCGACCACCGAGGTCCCCGGCGAGCAGCCCACCGCCGCCGAGTTCGGCCAGGGCCCCCGGGACATCCGTGAGCGCGACGCCCGCACCGCGGCCGTCCACCACGGCGACAAGTTCGGCAAGGCGGTCGAGTAGTTCCTCCCACCCCGGTACGTCGTCGGCCCCCTCCCGCACGGGAGGGGGCCGACGTCGTACTGCGGGCCGGTGCGCGGGGCGGGCCCGCTCAGGCGGTGGCGGGCTCCCGGGCGAAGACGGCCTCGACCACGCCGCGCGCCCACTCGAGGATCTCGCGGTCCACGAGGTCCTTGCCGCCGATCCGGGCGGTCTTCGGCTTGGGGATCAGCACCTGGGCGGTGTCCGTGCCGGGCACGGTCTTCACCTGCGCCCCGGGGTAGAGGCGGGTCAGGCGCATCTGCCGCGACTCGGGCAGCTCGGCCGGGGCGAAGCGGACCATGTTGCCCTGGGCGGCGACGTCGGTGAGCCCGGCCGCGCGGGCGGTCACCCGGAACCGGGCGACCTCCAGCAGGTTCTGCACCGGCTCGGGGACCTCGCCGTAGCGGTCCACGAGCTCGTCGGCGACCTCCTGGATCGCCTCCTCGGTGGCCGCGTTGGCGAGGTTGCGGTAGGCCTCCAGGCGCAGCCGCTCCCCCGGGACGTACTCGTGCGGCAGGTAGGCGTTGACCGGCAGCTCGATCTTCATCTCGGTGGGCCGCTCGTCCTCCTCGCCGCGGTACTCGGCGACGGCCTCGCCCACGAGCCGCAGGTACATGTCGAAGCCCACCCCGGCGATGTGCCCGGACTGCTCCCCGCCCAGCAGGTTGCCTGCCCCGCGGATCTCGAGGTCCTTGACGGCCAGCTGCATGCCGGCGCCGAGCTCGTTGTGTGCGGCGACGGCCTTGAGCCGCTCCAGCGCCGTCTCGGAGAGCGGCTTCTCGGCCTGGTAGAGGAAGTAGGCGTAGGCCCGCTCGCGGCCGCGGCCCACGCGCCCGCGCAGCTGGTGCAGCTGGGAGAGACCGTAGCGGTCGGCGCCGTCGACGATGAGGGTGTTGGCGTTGGCGATGTCCAGGCCGGTCTCCACGATGGTGGTGCAGACCAGGACGTCGAACTTCTTCTCCCAGAAGTCCACGATGATCTGCTCCAGCCGGGACTCGGACATCTGCCCGTGGGCCACCGCGATCCGCGCCTCGGGCACGAGCTCGGCGATCTCCTTGGCCTTGCGCTCGATCGAGGACACCCGGTTGTGGATGTAGAAGACCTGGCCCTCGCGCATCAGCTCGCGGCGCACCGCCGCGGAGACCTGCTTGTCCGTGTAGGCGCCCACGTAGGTGAGCACCGGGTGGCGCTCCTCCGGCGGGGTGGCCAGGGTGGAGGTCTCCCGGATCCCGGTCAGCGACATCTCGAGGGTGCGCGGGATGGGGGTCGCGGACATCGCCAGGACGTCCACGTTGGTGCGCATCGCCTTGAGCTTCTCCTTGTGCTCCACCCCGAAGCGCTGCTCCTCGTCGATGACCACCAGACCGAGGTCCTTGAACTGGACCTCCTTGGACAGCAGCCGGTGGGTGCCGATCACCACGTCGATCGAACCGTCCTTGAGCCCGGCGAGCGTCTCCTTCGTCTCCTTGGCGGTCTGGAACCGGGAGAGGGCGGCCAGGTGCACCGGGAACCCGGAGAAGCGCTCGGTGAAGGTCTCGGCGTGCTGCTGGGCCAGCAGCGTGGTGGGCACGAGCACCGCGACCTGCTTGCCGTCCTGCACGGCCTTGAACGCGGCGCGCACCGCGACCTCGGTCTTGCCGTAGCCCACGTCCCCGGAGATCAGCCGGTCCATGGGGACCTCCCGCTGCATGTCCGCCTTGACCTCGTCGATCGTGGTCAGCTGGTCGGGGGTCTCGATGTACGGGAAGGCCTCCTCCAGCTCGCGCTGCCACGGGGTGTCCTCGCCGAAGGCGTGGCCGCGGGAGGCCATCCGGGCGGAGTAGAGCCGGATGAGCTCGTTGGCGATGTCCTTGACGGCTTTCTTGGCCGCGCGCTTGGTCTTGTTCCAGTCCGCCCCGCCCATCTTGGACAGGCTGGGGGTCTCCCCGCCCACGTAGTTGGTGACCTGGTCGAGCTGGTCGGTGGGCACGAACAGCCGGTCCTTCGGGCCGTTGCGCTTGGACGCGGCGTACTCCAGCACCAGGTACTCGCGCACGGGCTTGGGCTGGCCCGGCTTCGTCATCGCCCCGGCGATGGGCCGCTGGATGAGCTCCACGAACTGGCCCACGCCGTGCTGCTCGTGCACCACGAAGTCCCCCGGGGACAGCGCGAGCGGGTCCACGGCGTTGCGCTTGCGCCGCACGGGCAGCTTGCGCATGTCCTTGGTGGTGTACGGGCTGGCCTTGCCCAGCAGGTCGGCCTCGGTGAGCAGCACGATCCGCGGGCCGTCGAGGGCGAAGCCCTTGCCGGCCACCGCGGTGGTCAGCTCCACGACCCCGGGCTGCGGCGGCTCCTCCAGCGACTCGCGGCGGGCGGCGGGGATGCCGGCGTCGTGCAGCAGCTCCGCGATCCGCGCCAGCGGGCCGGGGCCCTCGGTGACGGCGACGACGCGCCAGCCGTCGGCCACCCGCCCGCTCAGGAACTCCAGCATGGCCTCGACGTCGCCGTGGAAGCCCAGCGGGTCGCGGGCGGCCACGGTGAGGGTGTCGGCGTCGGAGTCGAGCAGGGCGATGTCCTCCGCGGCGGTGTCCGCGTCCACGTCTTGCCCGGCCACGGCGTTGACGTTCAGCGCGGTGACCGCCCACCAGCCGAGCCCGGCGCCGAGGGCGGTGGACCGGGCCTCGGCCAGGGTCTGGAAGGACCCGGAGGACAGGGTGCGGCCGCCGTCGTCGCCCGTGGGCAGGGCGTGCTCGGCGGAGCCGATGTCGATGGGCGCCGAGAGCCCGTCGGAGGCGGAGTCCCAGGCGGCCAGGAGGAACTCCTCGTTGGTGGCCACGAGGTCGTGCGCCCGGGCCCGGACCTTCTCCGGCTCCATCACCACCACCAGGGAGCCCGGCGGCAGCAGGGAGAGCATCGGGACCATGCCGTCCACCAGCAGCGGGGCCAGGGACTCCATGCCCTCCACGTAGATCCCGCCGGCGATCCGCTCGAGCATCGACTCGGCGCCGGGCAGGGCGTTGCGCAGCGCCGCGGCCCGGGACATCACGGACGGGGTGATGAGCACCTCGCGGCAGGGCGGGGCCACGAGCCGGTCGGGGTGGTCCGTGCCGGTGAGGGTGCGCTGATCGGCCACGGCGAACCAGCGCAGCTCGTCCACCTCGTCGCCGAAGAACTCGATCCGCACCGGGTGGTCCTCCACCGGGGAGAAGACGTCGATGATCCCGCCGCGCACGGCGAACTCCCCGCGGCGGGTCACCATGTCCACCCGGGCGTAGGCGGCCTGGGCCAGGGCGGTGACGGCGGCGTCGAAGTCCAGCTCCTCCCCGCGGGCGAAGCGCACCGGGGTCATCTCCCCCAGGCCCTCGACCACGGGCTGGAGCACGGAGCGGACCGGGGCGGTGAGCACCTGCAGCGGGCGCTCGGGGTCGTGGCCGGCCAGCCGGCGCAGCACGTCCAGGCGGCGGCCCACGGTGTCCGAGCGGGGCGAGAGCCGCTCGTGCGGCAGCGTCTCCCAGGCCGGGAACTCGGCGATCCCCGCGGTGGGCAGATAGGCGCCCAGGGCCGCGGCGAGGTCCTCGGACTCGCGGCCGGTGGCGGTGACCGCCAGCAGCACCGGCGCCCGGTCGTCGGCGGCACCGCCGGAGGCGTCGTCGAGGGCCCCGCGCAGCTGGGCGGTGATCACCGGGCGCATTCCGTCCGGGGCGCTGATCACGGTCTCGGGGCTGCGCTCCCCCGGCGGGAAGGCGGCCTGGGTGCGGAGGTTGGCGAAGGAGCGCTCCGCCCCGAGGGCGGCGAGCAGTCCGGACAAGGTCATGAGTGAGCTGTCTCCTGGGACGCTGAGAAAGGTGCTGGCAGAGCACGGGTGCTGTGGAAGCCAACGTTCGCGCCCCCAGCTTACTCCCGCACGCCGACAGGCCCGAGGCGGGAGAGGGTCCTGCCCGGCCCCGCCGCGAGCGGCGAGCGGGCCGGGGTTCAGCGGAGCCCGCGCCGCAGCACCTCCTCGAGACCTCCGGCGGGTTCGCCCGGAGATCCCGTCCCACTGCGGAAGATGCCCATGTCGGGGCCGCGGTACTCCCAGTAGGCGAAGCTCAGGTCGTGCTCCTCGAGCAGGTCGAGCATGTCGGCGACCCAGCGCTCCCCGCCCTTGCCCTCCATCTCGAAGGTCTGCCGCACGGCGCCGAACTCCAGGACCGACATGGGGACGTGGTGCTCGGCGCCGAACTGCAGATGCTCGTCCATCCTCGCCTCGAGGTACGTCCTGTCGCGCTTCAGGAAGCGGTTGCTGCCGGGCCCGGACGACCGTGCGTACACGTCCAGCCGCCACCGGATCCGGGGTTCCTCGCCGTCCGCTCCGGCCACGTCCTCACCACGCATGTATCCCCTGATGCGGTACCGGTTCCCGGGCACGACCTCGAACAGGTGCCCGGTGCTGCTCCATCCCGCCACGGCGCCCGCCGGTGAGGCGCCGGTGACCGAGAGGCTCGCGTCGTCCTCGTGACCGGAGGACTCCCGTTCGAAGTCCACCGCCGGCGCCGCTCCCTCCCGGCTCTGCCACTCGTACCAGTTGAGGGCGTCGCCGCTGATCCGGTCGTCGACCACCTCGCGGATCTCGGTCCCGTCCGGGGCGTACTCGGTGACGGTGACGGCGTCGAAGTGCGCGGTCCCCCGCATCCCGCCGTCCACGACGGCCACGGGTGCCGCGGCCGCGGCCGATTCGTCGTCGATCACGACCTCGCCGCTGTCGTACTCCACCCAGCTCGAGGTGCCGGTGGGCAGGGACTCGGTGTCGATGCTGCTCTCCCCCAGTCGGCGCGGTTCACCGGTGGCCAGGACGGCGTCCGGGTCCGGATAGCTGCCGCCGTCACCGGCCGGTATCCAGCCGGCGAACTGGTGGGTGTAGGCGAAGGGCTCGTAGAAGTGGAAGTCGTACATGACGTTGTCGTCGTCCACCAGGAAGTGCGGGTCCTCCCCGGCCGTCCCGAAGAGGCCGTCGACCCCGTGGACCCCCTCGACCACCAGCAGGTGGTGCTCGTCCACGGACCGCACCGCCTCCACCAGCTGCCCGGCGAAGTCCTGCCACTGTTCGCCGGTGGAGTCGGTCGTCACCGGCTCGTTCAGCAGGTCGTACGCCGCGACGGTGGGCTCGTCCTGGTACCGGTCCGCGATCTCGCGCCACAAAGCGGCGTTCTGCTGCCGCAGCTCCGGGTCCGACCACAGGTCGAAGCTGTAGTCCTCGCTGCCCCGGTCCAACCAGAAGCCGCCGATGGGAACGTGCAGGTCCAGGATGAGCCGCACGCCGTGCTGCCGGGCCCACCCGACGTTGCGGTCCAGCCACTGCCAGAACACCTCTGGGTCGTCCACGTACCAGTTGCCGTCGATGGCGAAGCGGATGCTGTCGAACCCCATCTCCCGCACGTGCGCCAGGTCCTGCTCCCCGTGGTGCGGGGAGTCCAGCAGGTCGGACCCGTGGACGTCGTCGTAGTAGCCGTTGGAGAAGTTCACCGCTCGCAGCCGGACGGGCTCACCGTTCACCGTCAGGCCCCGTCCGGCCGCCCGGACGAAGCCGTCGCCGTGCGGACCGGCGGGTGCCCCCAGGACTCGTCCGAGGTCCGGAGCGCATCCCGCCAGGGCGAGCACGACGACGCCCAGCACTGCCCCGGCCGTGCCGATACGTCGATCTCGATGGGCCATGTGCACCTCCGGGTCGGCCTGTTCACCCCAGTGCACCACGCCGCAGCCTTCGGATCCCGTCGGGTGACGCCGTTCTCCCGTGGTGTGGGGTGAAGTGGTGCGCACCGGACCGGGTGCGGGGCCCCGCGGTCTCGTGCGTGCCGCGGGCAGGGGGCGGTTCTCTAGGATGAAGCAGAACCGACTTCCAGACCTGAGGAGCTCCCATGGCCGTCACCGCGTCCACCACCGTCCCCGCCCCCGTCGAACGTGTCGTGGAGACCTTCGCCGATGAGGCGTTCGTCCGCCACGTCGCCGAGAAGGCAGGGGCCACTCTGGAGTCCTTCCAGCGTTCGGGCGAGACCACCGCGGCGTTCACCGTGACCACGGTGCGCGCCATGCCCGCGGACCGGCTGCCGGACGTCGCCAAGCGGTTCGTCGGGCCCTCCGTGCACCTCACCCAGACGGACACCTACGAGGCCCCGGCCGCGGACGGGTCCCGCGTGGTGCACAGCGACATCAAGGTCGGGTCCCTGCCGGTCTCGGGCAGCGCCGAGCAGACCCTGCGCCCGCAGGGCGAGCAGACCGAGGTGCACGTGGACTGCGCCGTGGAGGCGAACATCCCGTTCGTCGGCAAGCAGGTCGCGGCCGCCGCGGAGCCCTACGTCAGCAAGGCCCTCTCGTTGCAGTCCCGGGAGGCCGAGGCCTGGCTCGCGAGCCGCTGAGCAACGGCGTGTCACGCAGCCGCTGAGCGGGACGGGCGGACGGAGAGCTGCGAGCGCGGTCATAGACTGACCCCTGATTTTCCGACGACGACGACGACGAACAGGAGTCCGCTGTGACCGCAGTTGAGACGGACCAGCACGGGCCGGGGCTGGGCAACTTCCTCCGCAGGGACCTGGTGGGCGGTGTCCTGCTGCTGATCGCGATGCTCTCGGCACTCGTGATCGCCAACTCCCCGCTGGCGGACGGCTACTTCGCACTGCGGGACACCCACATCGGCATCGACTTCCCCGGCCTGGACCACACCGTGGGCGAGTGGGCCTCGGAGGGCCTGCTGGCGATCTTCTTCTTCCTGGTCGGCCTGGAGCTGAAGACCGAGTTCGTGGACGGCGAGCTGCGCAACATCCGCAAGGCCATGCTGCCCATCGTGGCGGCCTTCGGCGGCGTGATCGTCCCGGCGCTGATCTACGTGGCCGTCAACACCCTCAACAACGAGGACCCGAGCACCATCGACGGCTGGGCGATCCCCACGGCCACCGACATCGCGTTCGCGGTCTCCGTGCTCGCCGTGGTGGGTTCGTCCCTGCCCGTGGCCATGCGCACCTTCCTGCTGACCCTGGCGGTGGTGGACGACCTCATCGCGATCGTCATCATCGCGTTCGTCTACACCGACGACCTCAGCACCCTCTATCTGCTGCTCGCGCTCATCCCCCTGGGCCTGTACACCTTCCTGGCCCAGAAGTTCCCCGACTTCTTCATGCAGCACCACTGGGCCGCCTGGGTCATCCTGCTGCCCATCGGCGTGGTCACCTGGCTGTTCGTGCTCGAGGCCGGCATCCACGCCACCATCGCCGGTGTGCTGCTGGGCTTCGCCGTGCCGGTCAAGAAGGTGACCCCGCGGGTGATCCGCCAGGAGGAGCCCGAGCTCGGCCTGGCCCCGGCCCTGGAGCACCGGTTCCGCCCGCTCTCCAACGGCCTGGCCATCCCGGTGTTCGCGTTCTTCGCCGCCGGCGTGGCCGTGGGTGGTCTCGACGGCGTGGTGACCTCGCTGTCCGATCCCGTGGCGATCGGCATCATCCTGGGCCTCGTCCTCGGCAAGCTGATCGGCATCTTCGGCGCGGCGTGGCTGATGGACCGCTTCACCCCCGCCAGCAAGGACGACGACTACACCTGGCTGGACCTCGGCGGACTGGCCATGGTCGCGGGCATCGGCTTCACTGTCTCCCTGCTCGTGGCGGAGCTGAGCTTCGGCCTGGGCAGTCCGCACGACGAGCACGCCAAGGTCGGCATCCTCACCGGCTCGGCGATCGCGGCGGTGTTCGGCGGCTCCCTGCTGGCCGTGCGCAACGCCCACTACAGGAAGCTGCGGGCCCAGGGCGTGGAGGTCGACAAGCTGGACGCCGAGTGACCGCCCTCGCACACCCGCGCCCCGGACCACCGCGACCCGTGCCGGCCCCCGGTTCCACCCGGGGGCCGGCCCGCGCCGTGCAGGCCGCAGCCTGTCCCCACATCGGCGCCCGGCTGTCCCCAGAAGAAGGTGCAGGCCCGGCACCGCCACGCATCCCCTCTCTCGGTACGCTTCAAATGCAAACACATTCGCTTGCATCTGCGAAGTACCGGAGGGTGCTTCGCTGGCACAGGAGCGGGCCGGGGGGCCGCGACCGGGCCGGGGACTGAGCTCCGGCCGCGCACACCGCCCCCGCGGACCGCAGGGGGAGAACACCGTCATGGAACCGATCGACTACCTCGTCGCCGTGTGGCGCCATCGTTTCGTCATCATCGTGCTGACCGTCCTCGGCCTGGGCGCGGGGCTGCTCGTGGCCAACAACACCACGGCCACCTACCAGGCCGGGAGCTCGGTCCTGCTGACGCCGAGCCCGGGCGTGGCCAACAACGAGCTGGGCGAGGTCGGCAACTACATGAACTACCAGATCCACTCCTACGCGGAGCTCGCCAGCAGCCGCGTGGTCCTGGACCCGGCCGTCAGGGATGCCGACCTCCCGTACGGCGCGGACGTGCTCGCCGAGCAGATCAGCGCCCAGGTGCCGGTCAACACCTCGGTGATCAACATCAGCGTCACCGACACCGATCCGGCCCGCGCCGCACGGGTGGCCAACGCCGTGGCCGAGAACCTCGTGACCGCGGTGGAGGACGCCGCTCCCGAGCCCAGCGAGGGCGCGCCCTCGCTCGAGCTGCGGACCGTGGCCGAGGCGTCCACTCCGCAGGTCCCGGTCTCGCCCCGGGTGCCCCTGTACCTGGCGGGCGGCGCCGCCCTCGGCTTCTTCCTCGGTGCCCTCTTCGGCCTGGCCCGTTTCGCGCTGCTGCGCTCGCGGCGGCTCGCCGAGGCGTCCTCGAGCACGTCCGGCTCCCCCCGGAGGGCCGTTCCGGCGGCGGACGCCACCCGCGGCGCGGACCGGGAGATGGAAGCGGACCGGGAGATGGAAGCGGTCCACTCGTGATCGCGGTCCTGTCCTCGTTCCCGGAGCCGAGGCCCACCACCAACCCGTACATCGTCCAGCTCGCCCGGGCCCTGCGGGACGCGGACGGCCTCGACTTCGCCACGTTCTCCTGGCGCACCGCCCTGCTCGGCCGGGTGGACGTCTTCCACGCGCACTGGCCCGAGATCCTGGTCGGGGGCCGCCCGGGACCGAAGAAGGCCGTACGCCAGGTGCTGTTCGGTCTCATGGTCCTGCGCTTCCGCCTGCAGGGCACCGTGATCGTGCGGACCGTGCACAACCTGCACCTGCCGCAGGGCATCTCGCCGGTCGAACGGTTCCTGCTCACCTGGTTCGACCGGTGGACCGCCCACCGCGTGGTGCTCAACGAGAGCACCCGGCTGCCGGCGGACCAGCCGTGCAGCACGGTGCTGCACGGGCACTACCGGGACTGGTTCGCCGGACTGCCCCGGCGGGAGGCCGTTGCCGGGCGCCTGGCCTTCGTGGGCATGGTCCGCCGGTACAAGGGCACCGAGACCCTGGTCGAGGCGTTCCGGGCGCTGGCCGATCCCGAGCTGTCCCTGCGGATCTCCGGATCTCCGTCCACCGACGAGCTCGCGGCCGAGCTGCGGGCGCTGGCCGGGGACGACCCCCGGATCGGCTTCCGCTTCGCCTACGTCGACGACGCCGAGCTGGTCGCGGCCGTGACCGAGGCCGAGCTCGTGGTGCTCCCCTACCGGCACATGCACAACTCGGGCGGCGTGCTGACCGCGCTGTCCCTCGACCGTCCCGTGCTCGTGCCGGACAACGAGGTCAACCGCAGGCTCTCCGAGGAGGTCGGCCCCGGCTGGGTGCACCTGTTCCAGGACGAGCTGGAGGCCGAGGACCTGCTCCGCGCCCTGGACGCCGTGCGGAGCGCCCGGTCCGCACGGCCCCGGCCCCGACTGGACCGGCGGGAGTGGTGGGCGGCCGGTCCGGAGCACGCGGCGGCGTACCGGCGGGCCCTCGACACCGGCCGACGGCGGCCGCCGCAACCGGCTGTGCGTCCGCGGGACTCGGCCCGGAGCCTGCGATGAGCGCGGCCGGCACCGTGGTCCTGGAGGCCCAGCCCGCCTCCGCGCCGGGCGCTGTCCGCGCGGCGGGCCGCACCGCGGCCCGCGCGTCCCGGCGCCGCCGCCCGCGGCTGACTGCACCGCGACGCCGGGAGTACTGGAACCTGGTGCTGCTGTGGCTGGTGTTCGCCGTGGCCGCGGTGACGGTGGTCAACACGGGGATGCGGATCGAGGTGGGGGCAGGGGTCACCACCGGCTGCGTCCTGGCCCTGGCCCTGCTGCCGCTGTGGCTCTCGACCGCCCTGCGCTACCGGCACTATCCCGCCCTGCTGGGGCTCACGGCGGTGTCGGTCGCCTCCGGGCTCTGGCTGACCGCGGCCAGTGCCACGGCCTACGAGGTGTCCTGGTCGCTCGCGATCCAGAACTCTGCCCTGCTCGCGGGCACGGTGCTGACCGCCGGCGTCGTCCTGTGGGTGCGGCCCGTGCTGAGCGAGTGGCAGATCGGCCTGCTGTTCGGCGCCGGCCTGCTGCTGGAGGCCACGACCATCCCCGGGCTGGACAATCCGTGGAAGTACCAGTGGGGCATGCCGCTCGCCGTGCTGGCCCTGGCCGGCGCGCAGGCGATGCGCAGCCGGCTGCTCGGGATCCTGGTGCTGCTGGGGTTCGTGGCGGCCTCGGCGTTCCTGGACTCCCGGTCCCTGACCGGGATGTTCCTGGTGGCCGCCATGATCCTGGTGCTGCAGGCCTTGCCGCTGCCCCGCCGTCTGCGCCACCTCGGCGCGGGGCGGGTGATCCTGCTGATGCTCGCCCTCGGCGCCTCGGCGTACGTCCTGTTCACGCGGCTGGCGCTGAGCGGCGCGCTCGGGCTCTCCACCCAGATGCGGACCCAGGAGCAGGAGCTGCGCGCCGGGTCCGTCCTGCTCGGCGGGCGCCCCGAGATGGGTGCCACGGCCGGGCTGTTCCTGCACCGGCCCGAGGGCTTCGGCGCGGGGACCGTCCTCAACCCCGAGGGGATCGCCGCGGCCCAGCAGGCGATGAGCCGGCTGAACTACGACCCCGACAACGGCTACGTGTACAACTACATGTTCGGCCGCAGCCTGGAGGTGCACTCCGGTGTGGGCGACCTCTGGGCCCTGTTCGGCCCGCCCGGGCTGCTCCTGGCCCTGGTGCTGATCTGGGCCCTGATCGACTCGCTGGCCCGCCGGTTCTCCACGAGCTCCCTGACGCCGGTGCAGGCCGCCACCCTGCTCTTCACGCTGTGGACCATGTTCTTCGGGCCGCTGTACACGGTGGCGCCGATCCTGGCGCTGTGCCTGGGGCTCATGCTCGTGCCCCGCGGCGACCCGAGATTCCTGGATCTGCGCCGGAGCGGGCTGCCCACGCCGGCGGCACCCGAGGACTCCCGGACATGAGCGTCATCGCCACCACGAAGCGGCAGCAGTACCGTGCGGTGGGCTCCACCGCCATGGCCAAGGTGCTCCTCATGGGCGTCTCGGGGATCGTCGGCATCTTCACCACGCGCCTGATCATCAGCAGCTTCGGCACGGACGCCTACGCGCAGTACGGCCTGCTGACCTCCCTCCGGGACCTGCTGCCCTTCGCCGACCTCGGGGTGGCCGCTGCCGCCATCTCGGTGATCGCGGCCTCCCGGAACCCGTCCGAGGACGATGTCGTCCGGCGCACCCTGCTCTCCGCGTTCCGCATCATCTTCATCTCCACCGCGACGATCTGTGCCGTCGCCGTGGCGCTGACCGTGTTCGGGCTGTGGCGTCCGCTGCTGGGCCACGCGATGAGCGAGCAGGCGGAGCTGCCGGCCATGGTCGCCATGGTCGTCTTCGCCGTGGGCCTGCCTCTTGCCGTGGGCACCCGGGTGCTGGTGGGTCTGGGGCGCACGACGCGGCAGATCGCGAACCAGTTCGTGGTGGCGCCCACCATGTTCCTGCTCGTGAGCCTGGCGGTGGCGCTGTCCGCGCCGGCCGGCAGCTGGCTGGCGGTCTTCTCCTACGGCGCCAACGCCCTGGCCGGTGCGCTGGGCCTGTGGCAGGCCGCACGGCTGCTCCGCCCGCAGCTGGGCCGGGTGGCGCGGCAGCTGCTGCAGCCCCGGCGGTTCCCCGGGCTGAAGATCATGGACGTGGCCGGGCCGATGCTCGTGCAGATGATCATGCTGCCGATCGCGCTGGCCACGGACCGGATCATGCTGTCCCACCTGGCCCCGGGTACGGAGCTGGTGCAGTACAGCCTGGGGTACCAGCTGTTCGGCATCATCCTGCAGACCGTGGCCGCCGCGGGGGTCGCCCTGTGGCCGGTGTTCGCGCGGAACCGCGCCACGGCGACCGTCCAGGCCCCGTGGTCGATGTCGGTCGCCTTCGTCGCCGGAGGTCTCCTCCTGGCCCTGGGGCTGTGCCTCGTCTCGCCCTGGGTGGTGGGCTTCGTCTCGGACGGGAAGGTCGAGCTGCCGCTGTCCCTGCTCGTGGCCTTCAGCGCCTACGTGGCGGTCGAGGCCGCCAAGTTCCCGCTGGGGATGTACATGACGGACGTGCGGGGCCTGCGCTTCCAGATCGCCCCGATCGTGGTCATGGTCCCCCTGAAGATCGGCCTGGCCCTCGTGCTCATCCCCGTGCTGGGCGCCGCAGGGACCGTGTGGAGCACCGTGGTGGCCATGGGGCTGTGCCAGGTGCTCGTCAACGCCTGGTGGATCCGCCGGGACGTGGAACACCGCCGCCGGCAGGCCCGGACCGGGAGCTGACGCCGCCGGGGCCGGCGTCCCGGTTCAACCGGTCGGCCCGTCCACAGGATCGGGTTCGGCCGACTCCTCGGCCAGGTAGGCGGTGTAGACCAGCAGCACGGTCATGGTGAGCAGCTTGGTGGTGATGCGCACGAGCGCCAGCGTGGCCCCCAGGACGCCGTCGAGCAGGTCGGGGCGCAGCACGCTGAGGCAGACGTAGCCGGCCGCCACGAGCCCCAGGGGCACCAGCACGGCCAGCAGCGTCCAGGACACGGACCGGGCGGCGCGGAGGCTGCGCCGGTGGGACAGGACCAGGCCCAGGCCGAGCAGGGACCCGAACAGCCCCCAGAACAGCAGCCCGCCGAGCTCCTGCGCGCCCATGGCGGTCAGACCGGGCAGCACCCGGTCGAGACCGAGCGACCGGCCCACGCGCTCGTGCAGCTCCAGGAAGTCGTCGGCCACCATGGCGAGGAAGGCGACGCCCCAGGCCGCCAGGACCCGGTGTCCTTGCGACCGGGCGGCCAGGACGAGCAGCAGGACCGCGGCCAGGCCGAGCTGGAGGTGGCCGAAGAGCTCCCCGAGGGAACCCTCCTGCCCCGCGCTCCACAGCGACCCCGCACGGAACCAGGGCATCCACTGCGCCTCGGGGTCCAGGGCCTCCCCGAGGTGGTGCAGGGCGTGGGCGACGAGCAGGAATCCGTCCAGGGCCAGCACGAGCACGCCGAGGACTGCCCACCACCCGGTGGTCGTCCCGGCGGTGCGGGTTCTCGGTGCGTACATGCGTCGGTCGTCCTGCCTGCCGGTCCGTGCGGCGGCGGTCGACGGACCGCGCCTGACGCTGGAGTGTAGAGCACCCGCCCGGGAGGCGGCCGGGCCGCCGCACGGTCCCGCGCTCGGCCCGCGGCCCGGGATCACCGCGCGTGGAACTTCTGCTGGGCCTCCAGGAGTCCCTTCTCGACGAGGTGCTCGACCGCGTCGGCGGCGTCGTCGAGCAGGAAGGGCAGCTCCTTGGCCTCGGTGGAGGAGAAGGGCTTGAGCACGAAGGAGGCGGCGTCCATCCGCCCGGGCGGGCGGCCCACGCCCACGCGCACCCGGTGGTAGTCCTTGGTGGACAGGGCCTTGGACATGTCCCGCAGGCCGTTGTGCCCGCCCTCTCCCCCGCCGATCTTCAGCTTGAGCGCGGCGAAGGGGATGTCGATCTCGTCGTGCACGGCGATCACCCGCTCGGGGGCGATGTCGTAGAACTTCGCCAGCCCGGCCACGGGCCCGCCGGAGGTGTTCATGTAGGTCATCGGCTTGGCCAGCACCACCCGCGGCCCGCCCGGGCGCAGCCGCGACTCGAGGACCTGGGCGCGGGCCTTGTGCACCTTGAAGGACCCGCCGAGCCGGGAGGCCAGCTCGTCGAGGACCATCTGCCCCACGTTGTGCCGGGTGCGGGCGTACTCGGGGCCGGGATTGCCCAGGCCCACCACCAGCCATGCGTCGGACATCGATGCCTCCAGAAGGTTCAGGTCGGGAAGTGCGGGTCAGGCCGCCGGAACTGGCGGTGTCGGTGCGGTCACGCGAAGTGCCGTCATGCGAAGTGCGGGGCGGCCCGCGGGCCGCCCCGCACTCACGGGATCACGAGGACCGGTCGAGCGGTGGCGCTCAGGCCTCGTTCTCGGGGACGACGTCGCCCTCGGGGGCCTCGGCGGCCTCGTCGGCGGCCTCTGCGCCCTCGGCCGGGGACTCACCGAGGTCGGCGGCCTGCGGGGCGGCGACGTTGATGACCAGCAGCTCGGGGTCGGAGACCATGCTCACGCCCTCGGGCAGGCGGACGTCGGCGGCGTAGACGTGGTCGCCCACGCCGTGGCCGTCGAGGTTGATGGTCACGTACTCGGGCATCTGCAGGGCCTCGGCCTCGACCGTGAGGGTGTTCTCCTCCACGTTGTGCACGGCGTCGGCCTCGACCTCGCCGATCACGTGCACGGGGATCTCGGCCTCGACCTTCTCGCCGCGGCGCACGGCCAGCAGGTCCACGTGCAGGATCTCCGGGCGGGTGGCGTGACGCTGGACGTCCTTGACCATGACCAGCTCGGTGCCGCCGTCGAGCTGCAGCTCCAGCACGGCGTTGCGGTTGCGCACGGCCAGCATGGTGATGTGGCCGGGGATGACCACGTGCTTCGGCTCGGCACCGTGGCCGTAGACGACCGCGGGGATCTGGTCGTTGGCGCGGATCCGGCGGGCGTAGCCCTTGCCGAAGTCGCTGCGGGTCTCGGCGGGGATGCGGATGGTGTCAACCATGGGAACTCCTCGGAATCGGGTCTGTCGTCTCAATGGCCAGGCGATACCGGCCGCAGACCCTCCCCGGCGTCTCGGACGCCGCACGGCACGTCCGTCAGGACGTCACCGCACAAGTGGGGACGGGAACGTTCAACCAGCCGTCGTCGATCACGGGACCTCGAAGGATCCCCTCGCCTTGGCAACCGCACAAGGGTAGCACGGTGGCCGCAGGAGCCCTGTCCGTCGCGGATTCTGCCTGGCAGAACGGGAAAAGGACGTTATCGGCGCGACGACGCCGCCGCCCACCCCGGCCGTCAGACCCCCTGTGCGGGCGGCCTGATCCTGTCCCCCAGCCGGCGGGCACCGAGCCGCGGACACTCCCCCAGCGACCCGTCACCACCCGGACACCCTGTGTTCTCATCGATGTGCACTTGTAAACTCATCGACAGGGGGCCGGAACCACGCCGGGGGGCGTAGGGGAGCGTTCCGGCCCCACACACTCGGGGGGAGTGAGTTGCATGCTCAAGAGGAACATGTCCGTACGACCCGCCGCCTGGCGGGACACCCACATCAGGAGCCTGCGTCACGTGGACGCGGCCGCCCTGGCCACCACGCTCGTCCTGACGCAGCTCGCGCGCTTCGGCTTCGAGCACGCGGACCTTCCGGTCGCCGGGCTCACGGTGCCGTACTGGCTGGTCGGCGCCGCGCTCGGTGTCACGTGGTGGGCCTGGCTCGGGCTGCGCGGCGCCCGCGACGTCCGGCTGATCGGCTACTCGGTCGACGAGAACCGGCAGGTCGTCACCGCCACCCTGGTGCTCTTCGGCGCCATGGCGATCCTCTCCTACGTGTTCAACGTGCCGATGGCCCGCAGCTACGTGGTCCTCGCCCTGCCGCTGGGCATCCTGCTGCTGCTGGCCGGACGCGGCCTGGTCCGGCACGGGCTGACGCGCCGGCGGCTGATCGGACAGGCGATGGCCCGCACCCTGGTGGTGGGCCGCGTGCCGGGGGTCGTGGAGATGCTCAAGACGCTGCAGGAGCACCCGGCCGCGGGCCTGGACCCGGTGGCGGTCTACGCCCCGTCGTCGGGCACGGCCCTCCCCCGGCACCTGGCCCGGGTGCGGATGCCGCAGAACATGCTGCCCGCCGGCGAGCGCCCCTCCGTGGAGGGGATCGTGGCCGCGTGCCGGGAGCACCGGATCGAGACCCTGGTGATGGCCGCGTCCGCGCCGCTGAGCTCGGAGGAGGTGCGGCACCTGTCCTGGCACCTGGCCGACGCGCACATCCGCCTGGTCCTGGACACCGGGCTCACGGACGTCGCCGGGCCGCGGATCCACACCCAGCAGCTGGCGGGGCTGCCGCTGATCCACGTCTCCACCCCGCGGCTGAGCCGGTCCCGGCGGATGCTCAAGCGCCTGGTGGACGTGGTGGGGGCGGCCGCCGCGCTGGTGCTGCTCTCCCCCGTGCTGCTCGTGCTGGCGCTGATCGTCAAGGCGCACGACGGCGGGCCCGTGCTCTTCGCCCAGGAGCGCACCGGCCGGGACGGCACCACGTTCAGGATGCTGAAGTTCCGCTCCATGTACCCGGACGCCGAGGAGCGCAAGGCCGAGCTGCTGGCCGCCAACGACGCCAAGGGCGGGGTGCTGTTCTTCATGGAGAACGACCCTCGGGTGACCGGACCGGGGCGGTGGATGCGCCAGTACAGCCTGGACGAGCTGCCCCAGTTCCTCAACGTGCTGCGCGGGGAGATGTCCCTGGTCGGACCGCGCCCGCCGCTGCCGAGCGAGGTCGCCCAGTACGAGGACTACGTGCACCGCCGGCTGCGGGTCAAGCCCGGGATCACCGGGCTGTGGCAGGTCTCCGGGCGGGACGACCTGGAGTGGGAGCAGGCCGTGCGCCTGGACCTCTACTACGTGGAGAACTGGTCCCCGGTCCAGGACTTCGTGATCCTGCTGCGCACGGTCAAGACCGTGGTCGCCAAGGAGGGGGCGCACTGACGGAACGGCTCAAGGCCGGTGCGGCCCCGGCCGGCAACGGCGCCCGCCCAGATCTCAAGGGCGCTCAGTCCTGTTGTTGACGAAGTGCGCAGAGCCTTGGGTCCTGTCACGGCCGGACCCTTGGACATCGCGACTGTGGCTCTCCTGGATGTACGGCCTGCCGTCGTCCACCTTCGTCAGCTCGCTGGCCTGATACGACCCGGAGTCGCCGTATCTGGCGTTGTACTTGAAGGTGTAGTTGTCGCTGGGCGTGTCACCGTAGCGAATCACCTCGTGGGATTCCGACGTCTTGCTGACGGTGGCGCGCTGAGTGTCGCCCCGGTCGCTGCCGTCGCCTCCTTGACCCGCTGTGGCCGGCGAGACGACCCCTATTCCCAGCAGAATGCAAGTTCCCAGCGACAGTGCAGCGAACGCGCGCGCATTCCGGTCCATGTTTCCCCCATACAAGATCGATCGGACAGTAACGGCCATTACCCACGGGGCAGTTCCACCCAGAACGGGACCGGTTTCACCGGGCCGGCGGCCGTTGGCGGCTAAGAACACGCCATGGTGCTCGACCTTAGAAGCGAGGCGGAATACATCTCCATCGAACGGCTCAGGTGAGACCGGAGTGTTATTTCGGTGGGACCGGGACCTTAACGTTGCATCGGCGAATCACTGGTACCGGCGCTTCAGTTCGAAGCCGCGGCCCTGTGGTTCGGACGGGCGCTTCCACGACGGCCGGAGAGCACGGCCGGCTCGGTGCTCAAGCGCCGGATGCGCCGATGGGATCAGTGCTGCGGTCGGCGTTGGGTCGACCGTTTTCCCCTCCCGGATGGGCGGCAGGCGCAGGCGTTAGCGGCAGGGTCAGGGTGAAGATGGTGCCCTCCCCCAGGGAGCTGTGGCAGGTCAGGGTCCCGCCGTGCTGCTCCACGATGGCCTTGCACAGGGCCAGCCCCACGCCCAGTCCCGGGGTGGTGCTCATCCGGGCGGTGCGGCTGCGGTAGAACTTCTCGAACACCTTCCCCATGTCCTCGGGGGACATCCCGTGACCGTGGTCGATCACCTGCACCTGGGCCCTGTCGGCCGTGTGAGTGCCGACCACGAACACGGCGCTGTCCGGCGGGGAGTACTTCACGGCGTTGGAGACCAGGTTGTCCAGCACCTGGCCGATGCGCACCGGGTCGCAGTCCAGCACCAGGGACTCCGGCGCCCAGCTCTTCACGCTGACCCCGGCGCGGGCGGCGTGCGGCTGGGCCGCGGCGACGGACTGCTCGAGCAGCCCCACCAGGTCCACCGGGACCCGGTGCAGGTCGGCGGCGTCCCGGTGGGCGCTGAGCAGGTCCTCCACCAGGCTCAGCAGCTGGTCGGCGTTGCGCTCGATCACCTCCAGCCCGTTGTGCGCGGAGCTCGGCAGGCGCTCGTCCATGGCCAGCAGCTCGGTGTAGCCGCGGATGGAGGTCAGCGGGGTGCGCAGCTCGTGGGAGATCCCGGCCACGAAGTCGTCCTTGGCCTGCAGGGCGTCCACGAGCTCGGTGACGTCGCTGAAGGACAGCACCGATCCTTCGGCCCGCCCGTGCTCGTCCCGCATGACCCGAGCCGTCACGGACAGCACCTGCTGGCCCGGGGGCGCCCCGACGCGGACCAGGGTCGCGGAGAAGGACTCCCCGGCCACCGCCCGGGCGATCGGGGTGGCCGCGGGCGGCAGCGGGGCACCGGCCCCGTCGTACAGATCCAGGCGGGGGGAGGTCGCCGCCGGCGCCAGCCGCTGCTGGGCGTGGTCGTGGAGGCGCCTGTTGTTGGTGAGCAGGGGCCGTCCGGTCTCGTCCAGGGCGAGCACCCCGACCTCCACGGAGTCCAGCACGGTGCTCAGCAGCCGTTCCCGGCGGTCGCCGGCGGCCAGCAGCCGGCGCAGCTGCGCGTCCTTGGCCTCGGCGCTGTTGACCAGCACCTGCGCCATGGTGCCGATGGCCAGGATCATCAGCGGGATCAGCAGCGGAGCGGTCAGGGCCGAGAGGACCACCGGCCCGGGGCGCAGCAGCTCCGGCGCCCACAGCATGGCCGTGGTCAGCAGCGCCCCGAGCGCGGCGGCGGACCGGGGCAGCTGCGCGGAGGCGACCAGCCACAGCACCGGGATCGCGGCGAGGAACGGCACCCCGAGCACGTTGGGGAACAGGCCCTCGAACAGGAGCCCGATCGGCACGAAGTCCAGCACCGGGATGGCCAGGTAGGACCGTTCGGGCAGCCGGTCCCACGGCACCAGGGCGCATGCCAGGGTCAGCACGGCGGTGAGAGCTCCGCCCCAGAGCACCAGCGGGTCCGCCAGCCAGGGTGCCCGGACGACGGCCAGGACCAGCAGGAGCAGGGCCGTGGTGACGGCCTGCGGCATTTGGCTGACCACCACCCGGCCGCGCAGCGACAGCTCGTGGAACTGTTTGGGGACCAGGGAACGAGGAGCGAGGAGGGCGTCCACGGCAGGGCTCTTCCGACGACGGGGCGCCACCCGGGGGGCTGAGTGGCACCTGCAAACACTAGCGCGTCGGGCCGGCGGCCGACCGCTCAGGCAGCCGGGAACAGGGGCGCGCCGGGCTCCTCGGGCTCGCGCAGCTCGGCCCGCGCCACGGCGTACTCGGCCACCACGGGCAGCAGGTCCACGCCGTGGAAGCCCGTGATCCGCCCGTGGCGCAGCTCCGCCTCGTGCTCGGTGTCCAGCAGGCAGGACGGGACCAGCTCCACCGGGACCCGGTAGTCCGTCCACCGGTAGGTGTGCCCGGGCCGGCGGCGGCCCGCGGTCAGGGACTCCAGCACCACCGGCAGGCCGGGGTCGTGGCCGGCCGGCAGCTGGTAGGAGAACAGCCGGGCCCACTCCACCGCCCCGGCGGGAGTCTCGGCAGTGAGGATGCTGAGGGTCACGGTCATCGTGAGGGGTCCTTCCGGGACGCTGCGTGGACCGGCGGAACAGCCGCCCACCTCCAGCCTCCGTGAGCCGCGTAACAGGGGCGTGTCCCCCACCTGCCAGCTTCCCGTGCCTTCCGCACTCCACCGCCCCTGACTACGGTGAGGCAGAAGCACCACGGGAAAGGACCGGGAAAGGACCCTTTATGGCCGACTATCCGCACCTGCAGACCACCGTCCTGGACGCCACGGACGTCCGGGGCCTGGCCGAGTTCTACCGGCAGCTGCTGGGTCTGCAGTACCGGCCCGGTGACGAGCCCCCGGCGGACGGCGCCGCCGACGAGCTCGAGTGGCTGGTGCTCACCGACGCGCGCGGAGGGCGCAAGCTGGCCTTCCAGGCGGTCCCGGCGCTGCCGCGGGTGACGTGGCCCGATGCCTCCGGCGTCGCCCAGCAGCTGCACCTGGACCTGACCGTCCCGGACAGAGAGTCGCTGGAAGCCCAGCGGGAGCGCGCCCTGGAGCTGGGCGCCGAGCAGCTGCTCGACCGCGCGGATGACCCCGACGAACCGCTCTACGTGTTCGCCGATCCGGCCGGGCACCCGTTCTGCCTCTTCGTGGCCTAGGACCCCGCCGAGCCCGGGCCCGCCGACGGCCGTGCCTGGACCGCCTGACCGGCGAGCACGAACAGCGCCAGGAGCAGGACCATCCCGGCGTAGCCCACCGCCGTGGGCACCAGGCCGATCCGTTCGGCCAGCGCACCGGCGGCGACCGCGGGGATGCTGTTGGCCAGGTAGCTCACCACGTAGATCGCCGAGAGCAGCCCCGCCCGCTGGTGCGGGGCGGCCTGGGGCAGCAGCGTGCGCAGCACGCCGAGGAAGCCGGCGCCGAAACCCACCCCGGCCACCACGGTCGCGGCGAAGTACAGCCCCACGGACCCGGTGAGCAGGCCGGCCACGGTGGCGGCCATGCCCACTACCAGGGTGCTCATGCCGAACACCAGGACACGGGCGGCCCGGACCGGCCCGAGCAGCAGCGTGGTCAGCCCGCCGGTGCCGGTCAGTGCCGCCACGAGCAGGCCGGTGAGGACCACGGAGTCCTCCCCGGTCATCGAGCGGACCACGCTGGGCCCCAGGGACAGAACCAGTCCGCCCAGGGACCAGGTGGCCGCCGCGGCCGGCAGCACCCACAGCGCGGAGCGCCGCACCGCCGGTGGGAACTGGACGCGCGGCCGCAGCGAGGCCAGGATCCCGGGCGTCCGCTCGACGGTCTCGGGGCCCAGCGCCGTGGCAACCACCTGCAGCACGAGCACGGCCAGCAGCACCACGTAGATCGAGTGCACCGCACCGGGCGCCGCGGCGACGATCAGGCTGGAGGCCACCGCCCCGGCAGCCAGGCCGAGCGTGGGCCCCGCCCCGTTGAGCACCGTGCCCAGCCCCGGACGGGCAGGCGGTTCCAGCTCGATGAGATAGGTGCCCAGCGCGCCCATCGCGGCACCCGTGGCCACGCCCTGCACCAGGCGCGCCGCCACGAGGGCCGCCTCGCTGCCGGCCAGGTCGAACACCAGCATGGAGACGATCTCCAGCCCCAGGCAGGCGAGCACCACCGGACGGCGGCCCAGGTGGTCGGACAGCGAGCCCACCGTGAGCAGGGCGGTGAGCAGGGCGAGGACGTAGGCGGCGAAGACCACCGTGATCACCACCGGCGGGAAGCCCCACAGCTCCTGGTACAGCGGGTACAGCGGACTCGGCGCGCTGGAGGCGGCCATCAGCACCACCAGCACGGACGCCTGCACCCAGAAGGCGACAGGGGCGGGCAGACCTCGACGACGACGCGACGGGACAGCGGACACGGACGGCATGCAGGCCTTTCACGGCAGAGGAGTGGCGCGGGAAGCGCGAGCGCGCCAAGAGATTGCGAGGAGGTCAGGATAGTCCCACCGGGCGCACGTCCCTGTAGGCCGTGGCCCCGAGAGGGCCCGAGCGAGCCCGTCTGGACGAACGTCTATGCCGGATCACTTCCCGCATAGGGACCAGACCCTGACAATAGACTTTTGTCCGGTCTCGAGGCGACCATGTGGGGACAGAAACCGCCTCCCACATGCATAGTCATCCGGATACGCTCGTACACACCCACCCGCTCCGTATCCCCCTCGACGGACAAGCGAGAATCCGATGACCCTCACCCCCCTGTTCACCGACGCCCAGCGCTACCTGCGCTCCGGCTCCCCCGCCGGCCTCACCGTCACCCGGTTCGAGATCGTCGACGACGTCGCCGAGCTCACCGTCGCCTTCACCCCGGAGGCTTTGGAGCGCGTGCTGCGCTCGCAGCTCGAGGCCGTGGGGACCCCCGCCGACTGGGACTGCCCCCAGGCCTGCACCGAGGCCGGCTCCCCCACGTGGGCCTACGCCCTGGAGCTGTCCCGGGTGTTCAACGAGTACTACTTCAGCCACGTGCTGCTGGAGCGCCACGAGGCCGGCTTCGAGGCCCTCCTCGCCGCCCACGGGCACGAGGGCACCCCCGTGGTCGCCAAGCCGGACTACACCGCGGCCTCCCTGCTGCCGGTGCTGCGCCGCCTGAAGGCCGAGCACCTGAGCCGCTCAGGAGACCGCTGGGCGGCGCGCGCCGCCTGAGCTGACAACCTCTGGCGTCCCCCCGTTGGGGGACGACGAACGGCCCCCGCGCTGTCGGGGGCCGTCCCCCTGCCTGACGACGTAACACCCGTCACCACAAGGAGCGACGCCGTTCCGCGCGTTCCCGGCAGGGGTCGATGCAAAAGCACACACGGTTCGTCATAGAGGCCTATTCATCCATTTGCGCCCCTAAACTGGGGGACAAGTGCAATGCAGCGCGCGGTCCACCGTCGCTCCCCGGGCCGGGAGTCGACTTCCCCGGGTGGCCGCGCGCTTTTTCGGGGAGGGAGCACCAGCATGCTCAAGGTCAACCAGATCAACCAGGCGGACGTCGCCCAGCGCCCGCAGCCGGAGACAGCCCGTCAGACGCCATCAGGCCGTGACTGGCGCCGCCAGTACGTCCTGCGCATGCGGTGGTCGGACGCCCTGGCGCTCCTCGTGGCCATGGTCGGCACTCAGCTGGTCCGCTTCCAGCTGGAGAACGCCGGACTCCACCTCGGTGGCGACTTCTCCGTCCCCTACTGGACCGTGGGCATCGTGCTCGCCATCACTTGGTGGGTCCATCTCGAACTGCGAGGTGCCCGCGACGTCCGGCTCATCGGCCACGGACTCGAGGAGACCCGGCAGGTGGTCAACTCCACCCTCGTCCTCTTCAGCGCGGTGGCTATCGTCTCCTTCGCCTTCAACATCCCCACCGCCCGCAGCTACGTCCTGATCGCCCTCCCCGCCGGCATCGGCCTTCTCGTCCTCGGACGCTTCATCGTGCGGGACCGCCTCATCAAGGAGCGCTACCGCGGCGAATCCGTCTCCCGCACCCTCGTGGTCGGCCGCATCGCCAGCGTGACGGAGCTGGTCCAGTCCCTGCGGAAGTCTCCTGCCAGCGGCTTCGACACCACCGCCGTGTACACCCCCTCGACCCTCAAGCCCCTTCCGCCCGAGCTTCAGCGGGTGCAGCTGCCTCCGAACGCCCTTGCCCGCGGTGAGCGTCCCACGGTGGAGGGCATCATCGACGCCTGCCACCAGCACGGCATCCAGACCGTGGTGTTGTCCTCCAACGTGCCGCTCAGCACGCGGGAGATCCGCGAGCTCAGCTGGCTGCTCACGGACGAGCGCATCCGCCTGGTCATGGACACCGGCCTCACCGACATCGCCGGCCCCCGCATCCACATGCAGCAGGTGGCCGGCCTGCCGCTGATCCACGTGGCCACCCCGCGGATGAGCCGTGGCGCCGCCCTGGTGAAACGCACCATGGACGTCCTCGGCTCCGCCGCCGCCCTGACGCTGCTTTCCCCTGTTCTCGCCGTGCTCGCCCTCATTATCAAGAAGCACGACGGCGGACCGGTCTTCTACGCGCACGAGCGCATCGGCGTGGACGGCAAGCGCTTCAAGGTGCTGAAGTTCCGCACCATGCGCACGGACGCCGCTGAGATGCTCCCCAAGCTGCTCGCCGAGTCCGGCGGCAAGGCCCTGCTCTTCAAGGTGAAGAACGACCCCCGGATCACCAAGCCGGGCCACTGGCTGCGCCGCTTCAGCCTCGACGAGCTCCCCCAATTTATCAACGTCCTCAAGGGCGATATGTCCATGGTGGGCCCCCGCCCCCAGATCCAGGCCGAGGTGGACGAGTACGACAAGTACATGCACCGCCGCCTGCGCGTGAAGCCGGGCATCACCGGTCTGTGGCAGGTCTCCGGCCGGAACGACCTCGACGTGGAGCAGTCAGTCCGCCTGGACCTGTACTACGTGGAGAACTGGTCGCCGTTGCTGGACACGCTGATCCTCGTTCGGACTTTCAAGGCGGTTGTGGCTAAAGACGGAGCCTACTGACTTAAACATGCTCACCGAGGAGGCACCCATCTCAATCGGCAGAGGTTGTGGAACGTTCTCGCTTCAAAATCACTGGACTCAACTTCTCCTGACATGCAGGGGGCTCCGGCTGGGGCCGCGTACGATGAGCGCAGTCTCATGCCCTACTACCGAGGGAATTATCGTGCCATCAGTATGGAAACTTGGCGCAGCGACGCAAATGACGTCAAGTGGTTCTCGCGCACGGCCTACGCTTCAGCGGCCCTTTAAGGGGAAACAATCGCAGCCGTTTTTGTGGCTCAGCTCGGCAATGATCTCATTGAGTGCTTTTACGTCTTCTTGGACGGGCGTGGACGTGCGTGAAGTCACCGTCGTAGACATTGCCTTAACGCTTGCAATCATGTTCTCATTGTTATCCTGGGCGGTCGGTGGCCGCACCATGCACTTGCGCTTGTGGATGCTTTTGCCTCCAATTGGGTCCATTCTAATTGTGGCTATTGGCGTACTTTTTAGACAAGACACGAATGTTGGACTCGATTACATCCTGCGAATTTTTTTCGGGACAACACTGATTGCAATCCTAATCAATTCTGAAGGAGCGACACGCGGTGCATCCGGGCTGATGCGACTACTACACTGGTGGGCATTTGGCATTGTAGTCAATGCCGTCATCGTCGCCCTGACCGATACCGGTACGATCAACACCAAAAATTTTGTGAATAACGAGACGGGGACGATGAGGGCAATAGGACTGGCCTTTCACCCCAATTCTTTGGCGTTTTCGCTTGCCATCGCCTTGCCTGTGTTAACTTGGCTGTGGTCCCGACCAGGCGGTGGACGTTTGGCGAAGTTCATATGGTTAGGCGGCTTCCTTGTCTGTATGAATGCATTGTATTTAGCGGACTCCAGAGCGGGACTCCTAGTGGGTGCCAGCGCAGGTTTGGTCGGCATTTTCATTGCCATTCGCAGTACGTGGGCACGTCTGCTGTCCCTGCCTTTGGCCTTCTTTGCCGGTGTGGCATTGCTTCACTATGTACCCCCCTTGCTCGCGACAACCCGCTTCGCCAACCGATCTAGCGCGGCCAGCGACAGTCTACGTATCCAATACAACACTGCGGCTTTAGACGCCTTCGCCACGCATCCTGTGTTCGGTAGTGGGTTTGGATCTATGACCGGCGTGGCAATCCCCCTGCAATTATTGTCCAGCGGTGGTTTTGTCCTGCTTATGTTGTACACAGCATTCATCGCAGCGCCTACTTTGCAGTTTTTCAGCAAGACGCGGAGTGCCTTATCTAACTACGGACTTCTTGTGGTAGGGACTATTATTGGATTTGGTCTTTTAAACTCGGCGCTCACCGAACGGGTTACCTACTGGGCGCCCCTTATTATCGCCTCCATTATCAAGATTAATAACAGGGTTACCATCGACACCCCTCGGGCTGCCGAGCACTGTGTGGGCCGACCGAATCAAACATCACAAATCGATGTGCCAACGTTGCACGGAACTCCATTTCCTCTGCGAGGAGGAACTTTGTCAGGAAGTTCGACTGGTCTCGAAATGAACCCTAACCGACAATAAGCATGGCTCGAACTGGCGCCCCGGCACAAAGGGCCTGGACGAGCGTATCGAAGACCGCCCGGTCCGGATCCGTAGCCGGCGGCAACCCAGCGGACGATTGTCGGTTGGTGGCGGCATCAGCGCGTGGAACTGACCTCAGGTGGGCTCGAGAATGCACGATGGGACAGCAGGCACCAATGCTCCTGGCAGACAAGTTGATTTGCAGAAAATCCGTATCTACTAGGCCTCGCGTCTGTCCTCATCTCAGCGTGCTACCCCGCCTACCTCCGGAACCTATAAGCTCCCAAGTATGAAGATATATAGTCATACCTGAGGTACTTAGCATTGACGCTCGGTTGGTTACCTATTTATCTACTTTTGTCACATACTGAAACGCTTATCCGAATTGCTAGGAGTATAATGGACAAGCATGCCAAGATTGCAGTGATTGTCGCCACCGTCAATCGAGTGGATCACTTATCAAATCTTATTGATAATCTTAGTGAACAGTCGGTCCGTCCGAGTAGAGTGATTGTTTCCGCGCCCACGACAGAAGATCTCAGCCAAAATATAGACACTTATGTTGGATGGATTGAAATTGTTATTGGTGCCAAGGGCGCATCCGCTCAACGAAATGCCGCACTCGAGAAAGTTGATATGTCTTTTGATTATGTCTTTTTTTTCGACGATGACACAACCTCGTTCGGATTATATTGAAACAGCCATATCTGCATTAGATTCAAATCCGGAAGCGGTCGGCGTTACAGGTTCACTTATTCTCGACGGTGCCTCCCGAGGGTATCCGGTGTCTTTTGGCGAGGCCCGGTCCGCCTTAAAGTCAAGCTGGCGTGAACATGCATCTTTGCAGGTCGTCGACGTGCCAAGTCTTTATGGCTGCAATTTTGCCGTACGTTACTCGGCGGCTGCCAGCTTGCTGTTCGATGATCAGCTACCCCTTTACTCATGGTTAGAAGACCTCGATTATTCCCGGCGTCTGGCTCACCGCGGACGACTCGTGCGTTGCGACCAATGCGTGGCGGTTCATCATGGATCTGCTTCAGGCGGTAGGACACAACACGTACGGTTCGGCTATTCGCAAATCACCAATCCCGTTCACCTTTGGAAAAAAGGTTCCATAAGCCCCGTGCACACTGGGATTTTGATTTTCAAGCCCTTTACGGGCTCTTCGGTCATTGAGTGGGGATCAGGGGATGAGCCCGCCGGCCGCCAGGAGCATACGGAGCCGGTAGTTGTCCCGGTTGCGGTAACCGCGGGCCAGGCGGCGATGGAGCTC
>NZ_JARAMH010000060.1:0-693 GCF_029524215.1 Kocuria oceani
GATCGCTGCCGACTTCGGCATCGCGGAATCCTGTCTGCGCAACTGGATGCGCCGAGCCGACGTCGAGGACGGTCTCAAGCCCGGAACGCCGGCGGCCGAGAACGTTGAGCTGCGAGAGGCGAAGAAGCGGATCCGTCTGCTCGAGCAGGAGAACGAGGTCCTGCGCCGCGCTGCCGCCTACCTGTCGCAGGCCAATCTGCCGGGAAAATGATGTACCCGCTCGTCCGTGAGCTGGCCGCCGACGGGATCCCCGTCGCGGTGACGTGTCGGGTGCTCAAGATCGCCCGGCAGCCCTACTACCGCTGGCTGGCCGACCCGGTGACCGACGCCGAGCTCGAGGCGGCCTACCTGGCCAACGCTCTGTTCGACGCCCACCGCGACGACCCGGAGTTCGGCTACCGCTACCTGGCCGACGAGGCCCGCGACGCCGGCCATACCGCCTGCGACCGCACCGCATGGCGGATCTGCTCCGCCAATGGCTGGTGGTCGGCGTTCGGCAAGAAACGCGGCAAGAACGGCAAGCCAGGTTCGCCGGTCCATGACGACCTCGTCGAGCGCGACTTCACCGCCAACCGGCCGAACCAGTTGTGGCTGGCCGACATCACCGAGCACAAGACCGCCGAAGGCAAGCTCTACCTCTGCGCCATCAAGGACGTGCACTCCAACCGGATCGTGGGTTACTCCATCGACTCC
>NZ_JARAMH010000061.1:0-683 GCF_029524215.1 Kocuria oceani
GGAGCTGCTGCGGGCGCACGGGGCGGTCATCGCTGCCGATGGGTGGCAGGTGCCTCTGAGCGCGCTGGTGGCATCGGGGCTGATGCGCCGTGCAACTCCTCCAGAGGCCTCAAGCACACCTGCCCCAGAGATAGAAGCCGCCCGGGGTCCAGGAGCGCTGACCGAGGCGCAAGAGCGCATCCGAGAGCTGGAGCGAGAAGCGCTGGAGCTGCGTTTCCGCGCTGAGAAAGCCGAGGCCATCGCCCAGGAACGGGGCTCAGCGCTGGAGGCTGAACGCATGGCGCTGCGAATGCTCACGACAGGGCCGGCCACACCCCCCGCGGAGCCCGACCCTGGGCCCGCCCCAATGTCGGCGTCCCAGCCGCCGGCATCTGAACAGACCGACCCCGAGCCTGAGCCTGTCCGGCAGTCCTGGTGGCGGCGCACCTTCGGGTAGATCATCAGGACAGCGACGGAGGGAGACTGCGGTGGCGCAGAAGCGGCGGGGAACTGCCAAGAAACAGCAGGGCAACGCGAAGAAGAAGTCCACGGCCAAGACATAGGACTGGAGTGCCGCGGTGCGGCGGACCGAGGCCGAGCTGAGGCGCTCTACGGCCTCGATCGAGGCCGGGGAGACGTTCGCCTCCCAGAAGCGCACGGGGCGCGAGGGCGCCCCCAGCAAGTACGGCGGCACACACAACAGC
>NZ_JARAMH010000062.1:0-629 GCF_029524215.1 Kocuria oceani
GCGTGCGGTGAAGCGGTTGACGCTCAGGGTCCCCGGGGCGTTGGTCGCGGACCCCGAGACGTAGTAGCCGAGCTGGAACACCCCTTCTCGCTGCAGGCTCGCGGTGGAGTCCTCCACCTGGACCTGCCAGTCCTGCGGTTCCGCGGTCCCGGTGGCCCACACCTTCGCCCGCAGCACGGTCCCGGCCCCTGCAGGGACCGTGACCGTCTCGAGACGCACGTTGAGCTCCTTGTCCCGGGCCACGGACAGACCCGTCAGCGGCACGCTGCGCAGGACATCCTCCTTGCCCCCGGCCGAGCGGGTGAGCGACAGCTCCGACGTGGCTCCCGTGCGGGCCCGCAGCGTCGCGGCGTAGAACTCGCTGCCCGACCGGCGCGACTGCACCGAGAAGTACCCGCCGCCTCCGGTGGGCGCATCAGCGAACCGCACCGCGGTCCGCACGTCCGAGTCCTGGGCGCTGAGCCCGTTCAACCGCGCCGAGGCCGAGGCCGAGGCCGCCGACCACGCGATCGACCCGGCGCCGTCGGCCGTGGACATCGTGGCCTTGGAGGACCACGGGCTCCACGCCATGCCCTCGCCCGGAGACCCGAAACCGGTCCCCGTGCGGTCGAAGGAGTCGTCGACCAGCA
>NZ_JARAMH010000063.1:0-512 GCF_029524215.1 Kocuria oceani
GCGATGATCGTGGTGATGAAGTTGACCGCGCCCATGATCGTGCCGAAACCGGACAGGATGAGCCCGAACACCCACAGGTCACCCCCCACGCCCGGGGTGAAGGACGCGTTGGACAGCGGTGCGTAGGCGTACCAGCCGAAGGAGGCCGCGCCCTGCGGGGTGAGAAAGCCGGCGGTGGCGATCAGGGACCCGAACAGGAAGAACCAGAACGCCAGGGCGTTCAGCCGCGGGAAGGCGACGTCGGGGGCCCCGATCTGCAGCGGGACGATGACGTTGGCGAAGCCGACGAACAGCGGGGTGCCGAACATCAGCAGCATGATCGTGCCGTGCATGGTGAACAGCTGGTTGTACTGCTCCTTGGTCTCCAGGATCTGCATACCTGGGGCGAACAGCTCGGCACGGATCAGCAGCGCCATCACACCGGCGATGCAGAAGAAGCCGAAGGAGGAGATCAGGTACATGTACCCGATCGTCTTGTGGTCGGTGGACGTGAGCCAGTTGACGACCATCCG